>USSR01000613.1 GCA_900557355.1 uncultured Bacteroides sp. | reverse complement strand
CCGTCTCTCGAGATGAAATCCAACGTTTCCGGATGGTCGGAAATCAATGTCCCAATTGAAATAACGGGAGCTAGTTTTCTTGCTGTCAACAAAAAGACGGTTGAAGTAAAATCGCTACGCTTTTACTCATACGTGCGTTTTGCCTGTAATGCTCCGGTCGAAGTGACACTCCCCACTGGGGTGACAATCGGTAATCAACTACAAATGACAATAGAATATGATGATGCAAATAAGAAGAGCGGACGTGTCGGATTCAGGCGTGGAAACTGGAATACGGGTAATAATATTACCTATGTAACTAAATTGAAATCAGGTACTGCGTCTGTTGAACTTAATCTACAACTTTATGCCTCGGAAACGAATCGTAGTGAAAAAGATCCTGTTACTTGGGCTGAAGCCATGGGGTATTGGGAAGAAGCGACTTGGATGCGTGTCGGCATTTATAATGAGGAGTTTTATAAAAGAGCCACTAAGGAAACTGGATGTAGGGCGTATTATCCTGAAGGGGTAAGTGCAAATGATGCAACAAGAGGAAAAGGATGCTGGAGATTAGCTACCATACGTGAAAATCAGGCGATTAATTCAGGTCAGTCATGGTGTATAGAAGAACATGATACAAATGCCAGAAAGGCGTATATAAGTTACGGATTCAATAACCTCATAGACAATTATAAAGAGGAAAAATATCTCTATAACTGTACTCTTGATGTCCGTCCCCCTGAAGTTTCAGACTTTATTGTTTCAAGTACGGATGTTCCTAATGTTACGAAAGAAAACGCATCTTCTGTATGTGCAAATTTAGGTGGTACTTGGCGGTTGCCCACAGGAAAAGAAATGAATTATGTTTTCTTGAATGCCGGAACCAACGGACTTCCCAATAATTTCTTCTCGGACAGCTATTGGGGAAAGAATGATGATGGCACATTTATAGTAGCCACTATGAGCGATCCGGATGGAAGTGATACGACTGATGAACTGCGGAATCAGAAACATACGGTACGTTGTGTGAAACTACGTTATCCCTCTCTTTGATAAAAAAGTACAGATATGATAGTAAAAAAGAAATATATTCAATTACTCCTGTTTGTATTGCTTTTCTCTTTTGGAGCTTGCAATAGTGATGAAATGTCGGAGAACAACGATCCGAGAGATGTACAGGAACAAATGGTTTTGAGGCTGAGCGTACAACAAGAATCTGTTATACATACGCGGGGGATAGTTGTTCCTGCCGATGAAGCGAAGGTGGAAAGTATGGACTTCCTAATATTCGACCATAAGGGAGATCTTGTTTATCATCAGCACCCTGATTTGGAATGGACTGGGAATGAATATAAGACGACGGTGAACATATCTTCAGCCACAGGAGAACATACATTGTATCTGATAGCCAATTATCCGATGGAGGAAGGGACAATACATACTTTGCAGGAGTTGGAAAATAAGATATGCACAAGTACGGAAGCACTTGTAAAACCGCCTTTTGTAATGGCTACCAGACGCATAACTCTTTCATCACTCAATATGATGAATATTCGTAATGCCATGGAAAGTGACGGCAGTAATGGTTTCAGTTTAAAACGGAATGTGGCGAAATTCAGTGTGGAAGTAACAGCCGGCAATTTTAAATTGATTTCAATAGATTGGTTGGGTTGTCCTGTATCAGCTTCAGTATTGGCAGACGTGGATTATATCAGTCCTTCTACTTTGTCTGTCAGTAATCTTGCTCCTTTGTCAACTCCTATTTATCTGTATCAGATTCGGAATATGGGTTTGGATGCTCATAAGGGATTTCATATTGTTGTACGTGGAAAATATAAAGCAACGGATGGGACAGAAAGGGAGGGATACTATAAACTCCGTCTGTGTACAAAAGACAAAGTTCCGTTGACTTCAATTACAGGCAATGATTACTATAAACTGACTATCGGGAGTGTTAAGGGATTTGGTGCTAATTCATTCGAGAATGCGGAGAAAAATGGATTTACTAATGATATGGAAGCATACATATTATTAGAGTATAACGGTACGTATGATTATAAGGAGAATTATTTATGGAATGGTTATCAGATGGGATTTGAAAATTCCCATTGGATTATATACAGTAATGAAACCTTGAATTCTTTTGTGTTAGGCCATTTCTACCGGTGCATCCGGGATGAATCATTGGAGAGTTACACTACGTTTGACCCGGATTACCCCAATCTTCAACGTAGATTGATAACAGTGAAAGCAAACGGGACAGAAATAACAGGGGAGACAGTTTGTAATGATACTCCTGATAATCCTGTTGAGATGGACTTATGTTTCACGGAACCGAGTGAAAAAGCAGGTACGGAATACTCTTTTACGAGTATTATCCAATATGGAGTCCTACAAAAAACGGTGACTGTTGAACGCTATCCCTCTATTGGCCAGTCATATACAGTGCTTCCCATGCCATATACGCATTATGGGGAAGTCGTTGGTTTATCTGATTGGATTGGGATAGCTGAACAGCGACATGAAGGAGCCATTCTTCACCCCCTGTTAGACTCTGTTAATGATTATATTTTTGTCCATATAAAGGAAAATAATACAGGTAATGCGCGTGAAGGAAAAGTGCGTCTGTTTGGCAGAAATGGGTATTTCGAACTTCGGATACGTCAGGAAGGATAATGCAAATAGTGTTAAGAATGAAAGGAGATATGAGGATGAATATATTAAACGATATTTTGGAAAAAGAAGGTGATAATCGAGGCTTTGTTTATTTGTATTATCTAGAGGATTCATGGAAAGCATTCGGATATTCTGCTTTTTGTCTGTCTTTACTTTATCCGGGGATGAAAATCGTGAAATGTGATAATCCGGATATTATATGCTTTTGTATGTGTATATCGGATGACTGTCTGATAGAAATATTCGAGATGAGCCGGATATATGTCGGGAATGAATGTATAGAAATGAAAGTGCCGGAAAGGATTTGTGGTGGAGAAAACGAGTATGTCAAATGGTGTAATGAATTGTGCTTGAACTTGTAGAATTATGAATAAACGAAGATTAAGATTATTACACCTTTTAAGATTGGTAATACATCAGAAATATATAAGACTTCTTTATATTACTTTAGGCGTGTTTCTACTTTTATGTACTTGTTCTGCCAATTCTGGTAAATCAAATATTATGGCAAAGCAACAAAAAGACAGCATACTGATAGAGCGCTTTTGGGATACGTATGATTTTACAGATACTATCCGGTTAAGCAGCTCTGCCACTACCGAAAAGATGCTGGTGGATTATCTTTCTCAATTGTCGGAATTGACAGAGGAAAGGGCTTTTGAAAATATCAGGAAATTGGTGTTGAAGACTAAAGTTAATAAGGTCGTAAACCGTTGGTTTCTACAACGGTTGGAGCATCATCTATATGAACCTGATTCGTCACTACGGAATGATAGTTATTATATTTCAGTATTGGAGGAAGCATTAACATCTGGACACTTAGATGGAATGATGCGTATACGTCCTTTGTATCAATTGAAAATGCTTAAAAAGAACCGGATAGGGATAAAAGCTGCTGATTTTACTTTCATTCTTTCTACGGGAGAACTTCAGAATTTATGGGATATTTCCGCTAAATATACATTATTACTGTTTTATGATCCGGACTGTATTTATTGTCGGCAATCAATGATGGAACTGTCTGAATCATCGATAATAAATTCCTTCTTGCAACATAGTGGATTATCCCTATCGCAACTTGCTCTTGTTACGATTTGTATG
This sequence comes from uncultured Bacteroides sp., assembly GCA_900557355.1. GTDB lineage: Bacteria > Bacteroidota > Bacteroidia > Bacteroidales > Bacteroidaceae > Bacteroides. Next base: position 557 of record USSR01000613.1, on the reverse strand, counting down.
GAAGGTGAAATAGATATGTGGAAAGAATATCAGCAGTCTCTTCCTTCTGTGTGGATAAACGGTTATGATGTCAGGAAGGTGTTGACTGAAAAAGAACTATATTTCTTACGTTCTCTTCCCTCGATATATTTGTTGGGAGAGGACAAGCAAGTATTATTGAAAGAACCCTCTTCTATAAGTGAAGTTACCAGTTATTTATTAAATAAGTATGATGATATATAATAGTGGCATAAGAAAAATGGAATCATGACTTTTCCGCTGCCTGTGAAGGTAGCCTATTGTTTGTTTTGTTTGTGTGTGCATCTTTTTCCCGGTGGGGAAGAAGGTGCACTTTTTTATTATGATATTTATTAGTTTGAATATGTTTGTTTATTTATTATTCTCCCCCAGGTATTGATTTTGTCGCTTTTTTCTGCTTTTCGTCGTTTTCTTGTCGTTTATTTAGTTCCTCTATGTCAGTTGTATATGTCTGAAATGCTTTTTAGTACTTTTCTGATGAGGTTATTAGGTGTCGTTTCATCTCCGTGGAAGATGCTGCATCTTTGCATCGTTAACGT
>USSR01000612.1 GCA_900557355.1 uncultured Bacteroides sp. | reverse complement strand
GAGCTGGATAAGGTTACCGAAAGAAAAGAGGAAATCATCGAGGCTGCCGAGATCCTTATTAAATATGAAGGCTATATCGGACGGGAACGAATTATAGCAGATAAGCTTGCCCGTCTGGAAAGTATAAAAATCAAAGGGAAGTTTGACTATAATTCCATTCAATCCCTTTCCACCGAAGCAAGACAGAAGCTGGTAAAGATTGACCCGGAAACCATTGCTCAAGCAAGCCGAATTCCGGGAGTGTCTCCAAGCGACATTAACGTTCTGCTGGTACTTTCGGGCAGATAGCTCGGAACGTTCCACGTGAAACAAAAGAATTCAATAAACGCATTAAAAATACTGATTATGAGCAAAGAAACTCTTGCTAAAAGCATTCGGGAAATTCCCGATTTCCCAATACCAGGGATTTTATTTTACGACGTGACTACATTGTTCAAAGATCCTGCAAGACTACAGGAACTTTCGGACACATTGTACGAGATGTACAAAGACAAAGGCATTACGAAAGTTGTAGGCATTGAATCAAGAGGTTTTATTATGGGTCCTATCCTTGCCACTCGTTTGGGCGCAGGTTTCATTCCTATCCGCAAGCCGGGGAAACTTCCGGCAGAAACCATTGAAGAAAGCTACGATAAGGAATACGGGAAAGACACAATTCAGATACATAAGGATGCTTTGAACAAAAACGACGTAGTTCTGCTTCACGACGATTTACTGGCTACAGGTGGAACAATGGAGGCCGCTTGCAAGTTAGTACAAAAGATGAATCCGAAGAAAATTCATGTTAACTTCATTATCGAGTTGAAAGAATTGCACGGAAAAGATTTATTCAGTAAAGATGTAGATGTACAATCAGTACTTTCTCTATAAACAGATAGAATAGCCTCAAGCAATATATGGAGAATAATCCGGAAGTTAAAACCAGCGAATATTTGAAAGGGATAGTATTAAACCTTCCCGAAAGCCCCGGTATTTATCAATACCTGAACACCGAAGGAGTTATTATATACGTAGGTAAAGCTAAAAACTTAAAGCGAAGGGTTTCCTCCTATTTCAATAAAGAGCACGAGCCGGGAAAAACAAGAGTGCTCGTCAGCAAGATAGCAGATATACGTTATATCGTTGTAAATACAGAGGAGGATGCATTGTTGTTAGAAAACAACCTAATCAAAAAATACAGACCACGATACAACGTTTTATTGAAGGATGACAAGACATATCCATCTATTTGCGTTCAAAACGAATATTTTCCCCGTGTATTTAAAACTCGTAAGATTATACACAACGGCTCCTCCTATTATGGCCCTTATAGCCATATACCTTCTATGAATGCGCTGCTCGACCTGATCAAGCATTTATATCCGTTGCGTACCTGCAATCTGAATCTTTCACCCGAGAATATCAATGCAGGCAAATTCAACGTATGCCTGGAGTATCACATCAAGAATTGCGCTGGCCCTTGCATCGGAAAACAATCATTGGATGATTACTTGAAAAATATCGGTGAAATCAAGGAAATCCTCAAAGGAAATACGCAAGAGATACAACGCCATTTATTCCAGCAAATGCAGGAATTGGCAACCGATATGAGGTTTGAAGAAGCACAGAAAGTGAAAGAAAAGTATATGTTGATTGAGAACTATCGCGCAAAATCAGAAGTTGTAAGCAATGTACTGCACAATATCGATGTATTCACCATAGAAGAAGACAGCGACGGAAAGTCAGCATTCATCAACTACCTGCATATTACGAACGGAGCTATCAACCAAGCATTTACATTTGAGTATAAGAAACGCCTTTACGAAACAAAAGAAGAGCTTCTCGAACTAGGTATCATTGAAATGAGAGAGCGATACAAGAGCCTTTCACGCGAAATCATCGTGCCTTTTGAGGTTGATATGGAACTAAAGGATGTGGTTTTCACAATCCCCCAGCGAGGAGACAAGAAGAAACTGTTGGATCTTTCTATTCTGAATGTAAAACAGTACAAGGCAGATCGCATGAAGCAGGCCGAAAAGTTGAATCCCGAACAACGAAACGTCCGCCTGATGAAAGAAATACAAGATGAGCTGCACCTCGACCGCCTGCCCATGCAAATAGAATGTTTTGATAATTCAAATATCCAAGGTTCCGATCCCGTTGCTGCCTGCGTAGTTTTCAAGAAGGCCAAACCCTCCAAACAAGACTACCGGAAGTATAATATAAAGACTGTAGTTGGTGCGGATGATTATGCTTCCATGAAAGAAGTCGTAAAACGTCGTTATCAGCGCGCTATCGAAGAGAATAATCCTCTACCCGACCTCCTTATCACCGATGGTGGAAAAGGACAAATGAACGCCGTAAAAGAAGCCCTGAACGAACTAAATCTGAATATACCTATTGCCGGACTTGCTAAAGACGGTAAACACCGCACATCAGAATTACTTTACGGTTTTCCTCCACAAACCATCGGACTGAAGCAAAACACTCCCCTTTTCCGCCTTTTGACACAGATACAGGACGAGGTACACCGCTTTGCCATTACTTTCCATCGGGATAAACGCAGTAAACGGCAAATAGCGTCTGAGTTGGATGAGATAAAAGGTATCGGAGAGAAAACAAAAGCTGCCTTGCTAAAAGAGTTTAAGAGCGTAAAACGCATTAAAGAGGCATCTTTGGAAACACTTGCAAAGGTGACAGGAGAGGCAAAAGCAAAAGTTATTAAAGAATACTTCAGACAGGCTACAAGCTAAATCTCTTGTCGATTAAAAATGAATCATACGCTCAAATTACAGGCAATCACGAATTTATTCGTAACTTTGCACATCGGAAAAGATTAAAAAGATTAGGATAAAAGAACATGAGAGTAGTCATACAACGTGCCGGACACGCTTCTGTTACGATTGACGGAACGTGTAAATCCGCTATAGGAAAAGGACTTTTAATATTGGTAGGTATTGAGGAGACAGACGGGCAGGAAGACATTGACTGGCTTTGCAAAAAAATTGTCAATCTGCGTGTCTTCGACGACGAGAACGGAGTTATGAATAAATCGATCCTCGACATTAAGGGTGAGATACTGGTAGTCAGCCAGTTTACCCTACATGCTTCTACAAAAAAGGGAAATCGTCCCTCCTATATACGGGCGGCCAAACCTGAAATTTCAATCCCTTTATATGAACAGTTTTGCAGGGAATTGAGTTCTATTTTAGGTAAAGAGATAGGCACCGGAGAATTTGGTGCCGATATGAAGGTAGAATTATTGAACGATGGTCCTGTGACCATCTGTATGGATACAAAAAACAAGGAATGATGACATTAGAAGAGGCTCAGCATCAAGTAGATTGCTGGATTAAGAAGTATGGAGTACGCTACTTCAGCGAACTCACCAACATGGCTGTTCTTACCGAAGAAGTCGGAGAACTGGCCCGAGTGATGTCCCGTAAATACGGTGACCAATCCTTTAAAGAAGGAGAAAAAGATAATATTGACGACGAGATAGCAGATGTCCTGTGGGTACTCCTCTGCATTGCCAACCAAACAGGTGTAAACGTCACAGAAGCGTTTGCCCGGAATCTGGAGAAGAAAACCCAACGGGATAGTGCCCGACATATCAATAACCCTAAATTGCAAGACCATGGAGAAGAATGAACCTACGCAGAACAAGTATGATGCCGCTTTGGCAAAGTATAACACACAACTGGATGACGCAGAAATAGCTGCAAAAGTAGCGAAGCTCATCGCAGAAAAAGTACCCGGAAACCATACGGAAGAAGTTAAGAAGTTCTTGTTTCACTGCATTGATCTCACCACGCTAAACACCACGGATAGCGATGAAAGCGTAATGAAATTTACACAAAAAGTGAATCAATTCGACAATGAATTCCCCGATTTAAAGAACGTAGCTGCCATTTGCGTTTATCCAAATTTTGCAGAAATCGTAAAGGATACCCTGGAAGTGGAAGACGTAAAAATAGCTTGCGTTTCGGCTGGCTTCCCCTCTTCGCAGACTTTCACGGAAGTAAAGGTGGCAGAAACTGCTATGGCATTGATGGAAGGTGCAGACGAAATAGATATTGTTATCTCTGTAGGTAAATTCCTGAGTGGAGACTATGAGAGCATGTGCGAAGAAATTCAGGAACTGAAAGATGTCTGCAAAGAACATCACATGAAGGTTATTCTGGAAACAGGAGCACTCAAGAGTGCTTCCAACATCATGAAAGCCTCTATCTTATCCATGTATTCAGGAGCAGATTTCATCAAAACCTCTACTGGAAAACAGCAACCTGCCGCAACCCCGGAGGCCGCTTACGTAATGTGCCAGGCCATTAAAGAATATTACGACAAGACTGGTAACAAAGT
>USSR01000611.1 GCA_900557355.1 uncultured Bacteroides sp. | reverse complement strand
TCGCCCGGTTTATCACCAATCACGATCGTTCTCCAAGGGGTAACAAATGGAGCTTTGATATATGCTGCTACTCCATTAGACCAAGGTACTAACGAAGCACAGAGGGTGGCAGAATCCTTGACTGTCAGATTCATTTTAGGATAATCAGTCAGATTGGCTTCGTGAATGGTAAGATACTTTCCTTCCGCTGTTTCCATTGTAAGAGGAGTACGTACGGTGTCTAGTTCGTTAATGGGAGAGAAGGTTGCTATACACTCATAATACGGATCGGATGCAGGAATCCACCAGCCTTTGTGTGTACCTGACATTCTAAACTCTGTTTCTTCACTCATAATCACTAATGAATCCATGGATTCCTGTTGCGGGAATTCATAACGATACCCAATACCATCATTAAACAGACGGAATATTATATTAAGTTTGCGCTTTCCGTCTGTTTCTTGGAGTAGTACCTTCAATTCATTATAGTGATTGCGTACATACCGGCTCTCTCCCCAAGGTTGTTCCCAAGTCTCGTCTAAAGAGGAACGTTCGGTACCTTTAATCACAAAGTGGTTTAAACTATCCCCATGTTCCAGAATAAATCCCAATTTAGAAGGGAGTATCATAGCGGCGTTTTCTTTGTTTACTGCGTATGATATTGTATTATCATTTTCTGTGACTGTTAGTTGTATTTTACCATCCGGAGATTTTAGTACCAGATTATCAGTCTCGTTACAAGCTGAAAGGAGGCTGGTGATTCCCAGAATATAAAATACTCTCCTTAATACAGTTAATCGATTCATCTTCTTTCCTTTTTTATGTTTTTGCTTATTTAGATTGCTGCATTTTGCGGGTATATACATTACCACAATGATCTATAACTTCTACTCGTATTTCGGAATCCTTCGTTTCAGGAACCGCATAAAACAAGTGTTCGGTAATGTCCGCTCCCAAATACTTATGTTTGAATGTAGAACTATTTTTCTCGCAGTATTCATAAATAGCAGGATCGTATCCGGAAAAACGGGTCATTTCCCCCTTGTCAATACCATTTTCATACCATTTCACTTTCCAGGTTGAATCGTAATTCCAAACATTTGCTACAACTGCCTCCTTTTTATTACGACTGGCACCTACCGGATAAAGCTCGAATTGATAGTCTTTGTCTTTTCCTACACATTTGTAATACCAGTTGACTTTGCCTCCGTCAAACTCGTAAACGGCATATCCGCCCGGAGTTCCGTCACAAGCCCAGGGAGCTTGCCAAAACAGTGTTGACAAGGGAGCATGTACATGTTCGTAAAGATTGTCTGCCAAAACATAATTTTCATTATAGTGCTCATGCCCCGACATGATATGGGTATTGTAAGGTTTTAGCAGCTCATACAAATGAGAACGGTTGTTCATGACTTTCATAGTAGACTCTTTTCCCCATTCTTTCCGACGTGCTTCTCTTGAATATGTAGGAATATGCATGGCAACTACTACTGTAGATCCCGGAGTGACTTGTTTCAAATCCTGTTCCAGCCACTGAAGTTGCTGCTCGGTGAGATAACCAACATATAAATAGCTTTTTGCAATAAAGAAAATATCATCAAGAACAACATAATGTATATCTCCTCTATTAAATGAATAATAAGTGGGACCATAATAAGATTTGTAAGTAGTACGGGCATGCTCATTAGAACGTACGTTTAAATCTAAATCATGATTTCCAATTACATAGAAAAAGGGAATTTCCGTTTCAGCTATTGCATCTATCATCGGTGCAAAGTAACTGGGCTTTTTATTGATGTCACCGATAATGTCTCCACAGACTATTCCATAGGCAGGAATCCCCTGATAATTAGTTGCCAACAGTTCTTTTACATCTTTTGAAGCCTGCTGTACTTGTGGCATTTCTTCATCGAAATAGACTTGTGGGTCAGCCCATACCACCAAAACGTGCTTTTTGTTGTCAGTAGATGATGGTGTCAGTTCAAAATCAAAATGCACTTTTTTTGAAGGTTGAGCAGGTACTTTTTGAAAGAACGCAGGAACTTTACCTTTCATCGGAATATTATAGCCATCAGGAAGGGTGATGTAAATGTATTCTGCATTAGAGGTACTTGATATGGAATATCGTCCCTTGTCATCCGTAAGGACAATTTGTGTACCATCTGTAACAGGTACATTAGCAATTCCCTTACCTCCGGACAGTACTTTCCCATAATAGACCACGGGAGTAGTGATTGCCTGCACACTGAAACAGGAAAAACTCCATTGTAACAAGCTTAAAAGCAATAATAGTCTTAAATTCATTCTTTAATCCTTTCTATTTTAATCAAACGTGTGAGAGGCTTGTTTATTTTATATATTTGAGTTATCAACTGGTCTATTTCAGCTTGCCAGGCTTCACGTATCTGTGGAAACATGGCTTGGGTGTAATTGGTATATAAATACTTCACTAAATAGTGACTTTCCCGCTCCGCTTTGGCAGCATCAAGAGCAGCTTTATTATCTGCGAAAAGTAATCCTCTATGCTTAAAAAAGACATACTGCATAGCCATATACTGTCGTAAACGTTTTTCTATAGCACATCTTTCCTCATTCAGATACATGATAGACAGGCTCTGTTGGTATTGGGGCGTGCATGTTATTTCAGCCAGATTAATTCCTTTACTCAATTCATTGCCGTCCCAGCGTCCTATTTCTGTTCCATCAATAGTCACTCGGAAATTTCCATGCAAATCGGTCACTTTCATTATTTCCTGATTCATTTCCTGCATAAAGGGAATTTGTCTGACAGCATCCCGGGCTGTACCTTTTGTTCCCCAACGAGGAATAGTGTCGACAGGAAAGGGCAAAGAACGGGATAAATAGCTGAAAGATATTGTGTCATTTTCGTTCTTTATATGAGTTATTCGACAATTTCTCTCTTCCATTGCTTTCCTGTTAGTTGCATTGATATGAAAATAAGCGACTTCTTTTCCTGCAAGTCCCTGTGCTTTTAAGAACAAATACGCCATTACCATGTGGCCGTCTTTATCCGGATGAATTCTGTCACCTCCACAGAAAGTAGCTGTAGAATCAGACTGCTGAATCTCCTTATTCAGCTCACACATCACTGTATTGAAATTAACAAATCCCCATCCTCGCTTTTGGGCAACTTCTGCTTGCATTTCAATAATTCTTTTGATCGTCTCATTCTTTCCATGTAAAGTTTCCACTCCTTCCAATTTCACATTCTCATCATAGGGAGAAGAACCCAAAAGTACTACGTTTTTTATTTTCTTGTCTGCAAGAATCTGCTGTTGTAGTTTTCCAAACTCTGTGTTAGCGTATTCTACCTGTTTATTCGCGTACTTATCATATCCGGGCTTATTATATCCGTCATATCTGGAATCATTCATTCCAAAGGAACAAACCAGATAAGTTGGCTTTTTAATTTTAATATCTGAATCGAAACGATAAACCATGTGGCTCACACAATCACCACCGATTCCTCCATTATAAATACGAAGAGGCAATTCGGGGAAGTGCGTCATATAATACAGCCATATATAAGAATGATAATGGCCTCCTTCCGTTATACTATTTCCGAGAAAGACAATTCTGTCATTGGCTTTAAATGATGGAATTTGCTGTGCACTTACGGGAAATAATAAAATGCAACAGATATATAATATGAATAGTATTTTTTTCATTGCTCAATCTTTCTATTCAACAGGAGTCAGAATTGCTGCCCAACCACCACCTTTGGCCATTGTGACATTGATTGAATCACCTTTTGAAACTATTACCTCTTCTGTTCTAAAATCCGATGCATAAACATCTGCATTCACACCATCTTTGAAAACTTCCATTTTATATTTGTCTGCCTCAAGAAAATCCAGTTTTACTTCAATGCTGCGGGCATTCCAGTCTGTCAGACCTGCCAAATACCAATTCTTCCCATTTTTACGAGCAATCACCAATTGTTCTCCGATTTTGGCTGTTATCGCTTTGGTATCGTCCCAAGTGGTAGGTATACGGGAGATAAAGGAAGCAAATTCAGGAGCTTTATAATAGTTTGAAGGAGAATCTGCTAACATTTGTAACGAGCTTTCATACACTACATATAAGGCTGCTTGATGGGCACGCGTACCTAAACTGATCGGATGCACGAAATTGATGTAAAAATCTTCTGCTGTCGCATTGTTTACTGCACCAGGCGTATAATCCATCGGACCGGCTACCATTCTAGTGAATGGAAGTATCAGGTCATGTACCGGATTAATATCTCTTGAATCTTTATCGTGCTCTAATCCCAGTACACCTTCAAAAGTCATCACATTGGGGTATCTCTTTTGTAAGCCGGAAGGTTTGAAAGAGCCATGAAAATC
>USSR01000610.1 GCA_900557355.1 uncultured Bacteroides sp. | reverse complement strand
TTCTCGAAAAAATCCCTACGGACATCTACGAATCCGTAGAAGAAGGTGCTAACTATATTGCGCGCGAAATAGCACAAACCATCCGCGAGAAACAAAAGGCAGGACGTTTCTGTGTATTGGCTCTTCCCGGAGGAGATTCACCCAGCCACGTATATACCGAGCTTATCCGTATGCATAAGGAAGAGGGACTTAGCTTCCGCAATGTGATCGTATTTAATATGTATGAGTATTATCCGTTGTCTCCCGATGCAATCAACAGTAACTTCAATGCTTTGAAGAGTATGCTGCTGGATCACATCGACATTGACAAGCAGAATATATTCACTCCCGATGGAAGCATTGCCAAAGATACCATCTTCGAATATTGCCGTCTGTATGAACAACGCATTGAAAGCTTCGGAGGTATTGATATTGCTTTGTTAGGGATTGGTCGTGTAGGTAACATTGCGTTCAACGAACCGGGTTCCCGACTGAATTCTACCACTCGTCTGATTTTGTTAGATAATGCATCACGAAACGAGGCATCCAAGATTTTCGGAACGCTGGATAATACGCCGATCAGCTCCATTACAATGGGAGTAGCTACTATTCTTGGCGCAAAGAAAGTTTATCTGCTTGCATGGGGTGAAAACAAAGCAGCTATGATTAAAGAGTGTGTGGAAGGTCCGATCACTGACACAATTCCTGCTTCTTATCTGCAAACTCACAATAATGCACATGTAGCTCTTGATCTTTCAGCCGCTATGAACCTGACACGTATCCAACGTCCATGGTTAGTCACTTCTTGCGAATGGAATGATAAATTAATCCGCAGTGCAATCGTTTGGTTGTGTCAGTTGACCGGCAAACCGATTTTGAAGTTGACAAATAAAGACTATAACGAAAACGGTTTGAGTGAACTTCTGGCACTTTACGGTTCTGCGTACAATGTAAATATCAAAATCTTCAATGATTTGCAGCACACCATTACCGGATGGCCGGGCGGTAAGCCTAATGCTGATGATACCTATCGTCCGGAACGCGCAAAACCGTATCCGAAACGTGTGGTTATCTTCTCTCCGCATCCGGATGATGATGTTATTTCAATGGGTGGTACGCTTCGCCGTTTGGTAGAACAAAAGCACGAAGTACACGTAGCTTACGAAACTTCCGGTAATATCGCCGTAGGTGACGAAGAAGTAGTTCGTTTCATGCATTTTATCAATGGATTCAATCAGCTCTTCAATAATAGCGAAGATTTGGTTATCAATGAAAAATATATAGAAATACGCAATTTCCTGAAGGAGAAGAAAGACGGTGATATGGACAGTCGTGATATTCTGACTATCAAAGGTCTGATTCGTCGTGGTGAAGCCCGTACAGCTTGTACTTATAATAATATACCGCTGGAACGTTGCCACTTCCTCGATCTGCCATTCTATGAAACAGGTAAGATTCAGAAAAACCCAATCAGTGAAGCAGACGTAGAAATTGTACGCAACTTGCTCCGTGAAATAAAACCTCACCAGATTTTTGTTGCTGGTGATTTAGCCGACCCACATGGAACTCACCGTGTATGTACAGACGCTGTATTTGCTGCTGTCGATCTTGAAAAAGAAGAAGGTGCCAAATGGCTAAAAGACTGTCGTATCTGGATGTACCGTGGTGCGTGGGCTGAATGGGAAATCGAGAATATTGAAATGGCAGTGCCTATCAGTCCGGAAGAACTTCGTGCAAAACGTAACTCTATCCTGAAACATCAGTCGCAAATGGAAAGTGCTCCGTTCCTGGGTAACGACGAACGTTTGTTCTGGCAACGTAGCGAAGATCGTAACCGTGGTACAGCTACTTTGTACGATCAATTGGGATTGGCTTCTTACGAAGCAATGGAAGCATTTGTAGAATATGTTCCATTATAAGAGTAATCATTCTTAATTAAGAGAATATAAAACAATGAAAGAAGAGTGGGAAGTTTCGATACTTCTCGCTCTTTTTTGTTTATTTTTGCGGGGAGAATTAAACGCGGATTAACGCAGATTTTCGCAAAGAAAAATAGAATAAAACAATCTGCGATAATCCGTGATAATCTGCATTTAGCAAAAAAGCAACAAGTATGAAGAAAATAATAGTATTTTTTCTAGGCCTTACATTCTGTGCAACTTTTCTTTTTGCGCAGGATATTGAAAGAAATGTAAAAGAGCGGCTGACGGATTACTTCAACCAATATACCGCAACAGCCAAAATCAGCACTCCTAAACTGAATAGCTTCGATATTAATTACGACCGTAAGACGATTGCAATCTATGCATCGGAGAGTTTCGCCTACCAGCCTTTCCGTCCGGAAACTGTAGAAAACATTTATAATCAAGTTAAAGAATTGCTTCCGGGTCCCGTTCATTATTACCAACTCACCATTTATGCGGATGGGAAACCCATTGAAGATTTGGTACCTAATTTCTACCGGAATAAGAAAAAGGATAAGGAGCGGTTATCCTTAAATGTAGATTATAAAGGAGCTCCCTGGGTGAAAAACACTTCACGTCCTAATGAAATCTCACGCGGACTACAAGACCGCCACATTGCAATCTGGCAAAGCCACGGCAACTATTTCAAAAATGATAAAAACGAATGGGGATGGCAACGTCCCCGATTATTCTGCACCACAGAAGACATGTTCACTCAATCTTTTGTCCTTCCTTATGTAATTCCAATGCTGGAAAATGCAGGAGCGATTGTCTATACTCCCCGCGAACGAGATACACAAAAGAATGAAATCATTGTAGATAATGATACCCCCAATGCTTCCCTTTATTTGGAAATGGGGGGTAAAAAGATTAATTGGGCAAATGCTCCGGTAAAAGGATTTGCTCAGAAGAAAACAATCTATAAAGATGGAGAAAATCCTTTCACTGACGGAACCTGTCGTTTTATTCCGACAGAGAGAAAGAAAAAGAAGAATAAAGACCAGGTATTTGCCGAATGGGTGCCTACTCTGCCGGCAACAGGCAAGTATGCTGTTTATGTTTCCTACCAGACATTACCCAACAGTGTAAGCGACGCCAAATATCTGGTATTTCATAACGGTGGAGTTACCGAATTCAAAGTAAACCAAAAGATAGGTGGAGGCACATGGGTTTATCTCGGCACTTTTGAATTCGACAAAGGGAACAATGACTACGGTATGGTGGTTCTTAGTAACGAGAGCAGCGAACATGGAGTTGTATGTGCCGATGCAGTACGTTTTGGAGGAGGAATGGGTAACATTGCCCGCGGAGGAAGAATCAGTGGGCTACCGCGTTACTTGGAAGGAGCACGCTATTCTGCTCAATGGGCGGGAATGCCATACGAAGTATATGCCGGACGAAAAGGTGAAAACGACTATACAGACGATATTAACACACGCTCTAACGTTATCAATTATTTATCGGGCAGTTCCGTCTATAACCCACAACAGTCGGGTCTGGGCATACCTTTGGAAATGACGATGGCATTACACAGTGACGCCGGATGCAGCAAAACAGACGAACTGATCGGATCACTCGGCATTTACACCACCGATTTCAATAATGGCAAACTGAATGCAGGAACAGACCGGTATGCCTCACGTGATCTGGCAGACATTCTGCTGACACAGATTCAGAAAGATATTTATTCAAGCTACAGCTTGCCGTGGACACGCCGCAGCATGTGGAACCGGAATTATAGCGAAACACGTCTTCCGGCTACACCTTCCACGATTATTGAATTACTCTCCCACCAGAACTTCGCAGATATGCAGTTAGGACATGATCCGAACTTCAAGTTTACAGTGGGGCGTGCCATTTACAAAGGTATTTTGCAGTTCATTACCAACCAGCACGATAAAGAATACATTGTTCAGCCTCTGCCTGTGAGCAATTTCGCCATTCAATTTGGAAAGAAAAAGAATACATTAGAACTTTCATGGAAAGGCGAAGACGATCCGCAAGAACCGACTGCACGACCACGGGAATACATTGTATATACCCGCATCGGTTATGGAGGTTTTGACAATGGCACTTTAGTCAGCAAAACGTCCCACACCGTTAAGATAGAACCGGGACTTGTTTATTCATTCAAAGTAACTGCTGTAAACCGGGGTGGGGAAAGTTTTCCTTCTGAAATCCTTTCTGTCTATAAAGCCAAACGTGAACAGGGAAAAGTAATCATCATCAATGGCTTTGACAGAATCAGCGGTCCGGCGGTCGTTAACACTTCTGATAAAGCTGGATTCGATCTAATGCAAGATCCCGGCGTTCCGTATATATCGAATATTTCATTTTGCGGAGCACAAACCGGCTTCGACCGTACACAAGCCGGAAAAGAAGGAAAAGGCAGTCTGGGACATAGC
>USSR01000609.1 GCA_900557355.1 uncultured Bacteroides sp. | reverse complement strand
CACGGTATATCCGACCTTTCTGGCCGGAACTCAGACAAATGGAGATGGGGGGCATGACAGTCGGCCTGGCTTATAATGCACAGTTAAGAGCCTCCAAGGAAAATCAGATTTTCTACTCTCCGGAATGGATGCAGGAGAACATCCGCAGTAAAGGTCCTTTCGGCGAGATGTATCGGGTCTGGGGAGACGGTAAGCAGATGGTGAAAGGTGATAAGTTCGATTTCTTCGGTTTGTCGGGTTATACGGTTGATGAATTGAAAAAGCAAGGCTATGTGGTTTGGACCGGAATCCAGCCGAAAGGGTCCTATCTGGCTGAAGGCGACACTTACTGTTTCCTGAATTTGATAGGTAACGGCCTGCGTGGTCACGAAGACCCCACTTATGGGGGATGGTGCGGTGGAAGAACCGTCCTTCCCGATTCGGTGAAGAATCTTCCGCGCATGGAACAGATAAAGTATAGAGCCGAGCACTATCCTTTGCCCGACTTCACTGCTCCGGTAATGAATGGATTGGCTGCCCGTTTTAAATGGTCGGTCACTCCAAACTATGCCGACGCAAATCATGAACCGGTGATAAAAGGGGCGCTTGCCATGAGTGCCAAGCCGGGTGAGAAGCTGAAACTTAAATACACTGTAACCGATCCGGATAAGGATGCCCTTACCATTAAATGGTGGCAATATGTGTCAGCCGGTACATATCGGGGCAAAGTAGCGGTAGATGACCCTGCTTCTGCAAATACAACTTTTACTGTTCCGGCTGATGCCAACCCCGGTGATACCATCCACTTGATTTTGGAAGCTACGGATAACGGTACGCCACAGATGAACCGCTATCATCGTCTGATTATTACAGTGGCAGAATGAACTTGAATCAATGAACTTTAATTTGAAGAACTGAAATGAAAAAGATTATATTGGCCGCATTTATGGCAGCCTGTGGACTGCAAATGTCTGCCCAGCAGAATTTGTTTGTAGCGCAAGACCTCGAGTCTGCAATTGTGAACAAAGATAACACAGTGACTTTTAACTTTAAGGCTCCTGATGCCCAAAAGGTGCAGATTGCCGGTGACTTTGCCGAAAAGGCGGAGGGACAACACATTGGAGGTATGGTGGGAGCAGGTTTGATAGACATGACAAAGAATTCAGAAGGAATTTGGACCTATACTACCAAGCCGTTGGATTCAGAACTTTATAGCTATGAATTCATGGTAGATGGTGTGCCGACTATAGACCCTAACAATGTTTATGTCTATCGTGACTTTGCTACCACAAGCAATGTGTTTATTGTAGGGAATGGTAAGGCAGATTTATATAAGGTAAATAAAGTTCCTCATGGAACATTGGCCCATCGTTGGTATCACTCTGATGGTATGAAAATGGATCGCCGTATCAATATCTACACGCCGGCAGGTTATGAACAATCCGGTGATAGGAAGTATCCGGTACTCTATTTATTGCATGGTATGGGAGGGGATGAAGATGAGTGGACAACTTTTGGACGTGCTGCACAGATTCTCGATAATTTGATTGCACAAGGCAAGGCTGAACCGATGATTGTTGTGATGCCCAATGGGCATGCTGCCATGGAGGCTGCACCTGGTGAGAGTAGTCTGGGATACTATAAACCTTACCATATGAAGAATGGAACCATGGACGGTGCTTTTGAAGCCTATTTCCCTGAGATTATCACGTTTGTAGAAAGTAATTATCGTGTACAAGCGGACAAAGCTCATCGTGCTATTGCGGGGCTTTCAATGGGTGGTTTTCATTCTGCCAATATTTCTTTGAACTATCCTGATATGTTCGACTATGTAGGTTTATTCTCTGCGGCCCTTAATGTCCAGAGTGCAGGTCAGAAAAATAGTCCGGTTTATCAGGATATGGATAAAAAGTTAGCTGTTCAGTTTGATAAGGCTCCCAAACTTTACTGGTTGGGTATCGGTAAAGACGATTTTCTTTATAGAAACAATGCAGCTTATCGCGCTGATTTGGATAAAAAAGGATATAAATATGAGTTTATGGAAACTCCTGGTGGACATGTATGGACCTGCTGGCGTATTTATCTCTCTGTATTTGCTCCCAAGTTGTTTAAATAAATCTGACTAGGCTATGAAAAAACAACTGTTTTATTTGCTGTTGGCTGCAGGCGTGTTGAGCGCTTGTGGCCCTGCGGCTCCTCAATTGGGTAAAGATTCTGTTGAGGATGTTATTGGTGCCATGACTTTGGAAGAAAAGGCACATTTGGTTATCGGTACCGGAATGGCCGGTACTTCGGGTGACAGTACGGTGATTGGCACTACAAAGAAGTTGGTTCCCGGTGCAGCAGGTACTACTTATCCGATACCCCGTTTGGGAATTCCTGCCATTGTGTTGGCTGATGGACCTGCAGGTTTACGTATAGATCCTATCCGCGAAGGGGATTCTGCTACTTATTATTGTACACATTTTCCTATCGGTACGTTACTTGCTTCTACTTGGAATCAGGATTTGGTAGAGGAAGTTGGAAAATCAATTGGTAATGAAGTGTTGGAATATGGTGCGGATGTTTTACTGGCTCCTGCTTTGAATATCCATCGGAATCCTTTGTGCGGGCGTAATTTTGAATATTATTCCGAAGACCCGTTGGTGTCTGGCAAGATAGCTGCTGCATATGTTAGAGGGATACAGAGCAACGGAGTGGGAACTTCCATCAAACATTTTGCTGTTAACAACCAGGAAACCAATCGGAATGCTAATGATGCTCGTATCACTCCTCGTGCCTTACGGGAAATCTATTTGAAGGGGTTCGAAATTGCAGTGAAGGAATCGGCACCATGGACAGTAATGTCCTCTTACAATCATATTAATGGCACCTATGCTTCTGAGAATACAGACTTGCTGTCCACTTTATTGCGTGATGAGTGGAATTTCGAGGGTATGGTGGTAACTGACTGGTTTGGAGGGAAGGATGCCGTGGCTCAGATGATAGCAGGTAATGATATGCTCCAACCGGGAAGGGCTAACCAGTATGATATGATTATCGAAGGGGTGAAATCCGGAAAATTGGATGAATCCATACTGAATCGTAATGTGAAGCGTGTTCTTGAACTTATTCTCCAAACTCCTCATTTTAAAGAATACAAATATTCCAATAAACCTGATTTGAAGGCGCACGCAGCAGTTACCCGCCAGTCAGCGACTGAAGGAATGGTTTTGTTGAAGAATAATAACGAAACCTTGCCATTTGAAAGGAAGGTCAGAAATATAGCTCTTTTCGGGTGTACTTCCTATGATTTCATAGCAGGAGGTACCGGCTCAGGTAATGTGAATCGTGCCTATACAGTCTCATTATTGGATGGTTTGAAGAATGCTGGATACCAGATAGATGAAGCATTGAAGGCCGATTATGAACAGTATATTGAGGCCGAGAATAAGAAAAATACTCCTGACTCGTCTCAGCCTTTCTCCAGATTTATGCCGGTACCTCGCCCGACAGAACTTATCCCTACTACAAAGGTGTTGTCAGAACAAGTTGCTAAAGCGGATGTTGCATTGGTTACGCTGGGACGTACTTCCGGTGAATTTGTAGACCGTAATGTCAGTGATTTTGAACTGAGTGAGGAAGAATTGCAACTGCTGAAGTCCGTCAGCCAAGCTTTCCATGCTGCTGGGAAGAAAGTGGTGGTGGTATTGAATATCGGAGGTGTAATTGAAACAGCTTCTTGGAAAAAACTACCGGATGCTATTTTGCTGGCTTGGCAGGCAGGACAGGAGGGTGGAAATAGTGTGACGGATGTGTTGAGCGGTAAGGTATCTCCATCGGGTAAGTTGACAATGACTTTCCCGAACAAGTTGATGGACGTTGCTTCTTCGACCAATTTTCCTATGGATGCTAGGGCTAATACAGATGTGAGGAATAAGGAGGACAAAAGCTCTTCAGTGAAGAATGTAGACTATACGGATTATGAAGAAGATATTTTTGTCGGTTATCGCTATTTCGATAGTTTCGGAAAGCAAGTGTCTTATCCTTTCGGCTATGGTCTTTCGTATACAACATTCGAGTATGTCAATCCGTCTGTCAAAGTTGATAATGGTATATATTCTGTTTCTATTGATGTGAAGAATGTTGGAAAGAGGTTGTTCAGCTTTATGTCTCCGCTCCCAATAGGTTTCAGATGAACAAACCGGAAAAAGAACTTAAAGCTTTTACCAAAACTAAGGAATTGAGGCCAGGTGAGACTGTTACTGCCACTTTGAAACTGAACACTACGGATTTGGCTTCTTATGATGAAGCTTCTTCTTCATGGGTAGTGGATGCTGGAAATTATAAGTTTTTGATTGGAACCTCTTCCAAGGATATTAAGGCTGTACTTGCA
>USSR01000608.1 GCA_900557355.1 uncultured Bacteroides sp. | reverse complement strand
GAGCACAGTGCCGGATTATAGTTTTCAGACTATGCCTGCCGATTATGCGGCATTGGTTCTGATAGGCGGCATGCAGTGGCAATCACCCGAATCGGAGTTGGTGGTGCCAATTGTGCAGGATGCATTACAGCGTGGCAAGATAGTTGGAGCTATTTGCAATGCTTCTGCCTTTATGGGGGCACATGGCTTTCTGAATAATGTGAAGCATACCAGTAACACACTTCCATATCTGAAACAATTCGCAGGTAGCGCATATACTAATGAAGCCGGATATCAGGAAAAGCAGGCAGTCAGCGATCAGAATATCGTAACTGCCAACGGAACCGGACATTTGGAGTTTACCCGTGAATTATTACTTCTTTTGAATGCTGATACTCCGGAAAGGATTGATGCTGCTTATGATTATTATAAAAATGGCTTTGTGAGGTAACTTTTGTCCTGTATTAAGTTCTTTTTTATGATTCCTTTAATGAGATGGGAGTAATTTTGCTGCTATATTGAATTGAAAAAGGTATGAAAAAAGAATTGAATCTTATTTGCAGTTTGCTTTTATTCTCTGTCACAGTGGCGGGACAAGCAACATGCAAATTCTTGAATCCGGAACTTCCGATAGTGGAAAGAGTAAATGATTTGGTGGGGCGTCTCACGTTAGAGGAAAAGATCTCTCAAATGTTGAATAATGCTCCTGCCATAGATCGGCTGGGAATTCCTGCATATAATTGGTGGAATGAGTGTTTACATGGAGTAGCCAGAAGCCCCTATCCAGTTACTTCTTTCCCTCAAGCCATTGCTATGGCAGCTATCTGGGATACAGAGTCTGTTCATCAAATGGCAGTGTATGCTTCGGATGAAGGACGTGCCATTTATCACGATGCTACCCGGAAAGGGACTCCCGGAATATTCAGAGGATTAACTTACTGGAGTCCGAATATCAATATATTCCGGGACCCGCGTTGGGGGCGGGGACAGGAAACGTATGGCGAAGATCCTTTTTTAACTGCTTCCATTGGTGTTTCATTTGTGAAAGGTCTTCAGGGTGATGATCCGGTTTACCTGAAATCTTCAGCATGTGCTAAACATTATGCAGTACATAGTGGTCCGGAATGGAACCGGCATACGTATGATGCTAAAGTGAATAACCATGATTTGTGGGATACCTATCTTCCGGCATTTAAGGAATTGGTGGTCGAAGGAAAAGTGACGGGAGTAATGTGTGCTTATAACTCCTTCTTTGGGCAACCCTGCTGTGGCAATGATCTTTTGATGATGGATATTTTGCGAAATCAGTGGAAGTTTGGCGGCTATGTAACTTCGGATTGCGGGGCTGTTGAAGACTTTTATAATACTCACAAAACACATCAGGATGCAGCAGCAGCCTCTGCGGATGCTGTGTTGCATGGTACAGATTGTGAATGTGGTAATGGAGCTTACCGGGCATTGGCGGATGCCGTTCTCAGAGGATTGATAACAGAAAAGCAGATAGATGAATCTTTGAAGAAATTATTTGAAATCCGTTTCCGGCTGGGTATGTTCGATCCGGATGACCGTGTACCTTATTCAAATATACCTTTATCAGTTCTGGAGTGTGACGCTCATAAAGCTCATGCATTGAAAATGGCTCGTCAGTCTATTGTGTTGCTGAAGAATCAAGATCAGTTGTTGCCTTTGAATAAGAATAAAATAAAGAAGATAGCAGTGGTCGGTCCGAATGCTGATGATAAAAGTGTATTACTTGCTAACTACTATGGTTATCCGTCACATATAACTACAGCACTGGAAGGTATTCAAAAGAAAGTGGGCAATCAGGTGGAAGTGGTCTACGAGAAAGGTGTTAATCTGACTGATGATTTTGTTTTCACCTCAGCTTATGAAGATGCTTTGTTCTGTTATGACGGGCAGCAGGGCTTTAAGGCTGACTATTATCAAAATACGCAGTGGCAAGGAAATCCCGGATTATCTCGTTTGGAAAAGACTGTTGATTATCAGTGGGGAGATGGTCAGGATGTTGGCGATGGCATCATTACCAGGCAGATGTCTGCTGTTTGGAGTACTGTATTTACACCGAAACAGACAGGTGAGGTTTGCTTTGAACTGAAGGCTGATGATAAAGCAGAACTGTATATTGATGGAGTAAAGCAGAATAAAGTTGGAAATATAAACTCATATTATCTGTTGAATGCAGAAAAGGGTAAATCCTATCCGATAGAAATCCGCTATGTTCAACATGCGGATAATGCAGAAATCAAGTTTGATATGGGAATACTTCGGAAGGCTGATTACAAACAAACTGCTGCTGCGGTGAAGGATGCGGATGTGATTATCTTTGTGGGTGGTCTTTCTGCCAAAGTAGAAGGTGAGGAGATGGGGGTGGAAATAGAAGGTTTCAAACGGGGTGACCGGACTTCTATCTCTATTCCTTCCGTGCAGCAAAACTTATTGAGAGAATTATATGCAACCGGTAAGCCAGTCGTTTTTGTTATGATGACAGGAAGTGCTTTAGGACTTGAATGGGAATCTGCCCATCTTCCGGCTATCTTGAATGCATGGTATGGCGGTCAGGCTGGCGGACAAGCTATAGCCGATGTGTTATTTGGAGATTATAATCCTTCAGGACGTTTACCGCTGACCTTCTATAAGAGTGTAAACGATTTGCCTGATTTCGAAGATTACAGCATGGAGAATCGTACTTACCGTTATTTTACAGGAACGCCGGTTTATCCCTTTGGCTATGGATTGAGTTATACGACTTTTCAATATTCCTCTTTGAAATTGCAACCGTCACCGGATAAACGGTCAGTTAAGGTTACAGCAAAAATCACCAATACAGGGAAGATGGAAGGAGAGGAAGTTGCTCAGTTGTATGTTTCCAATCCTCGTGATTTTGTAACCCCGATTCGGGCACTGAAGGGCTTTAAACGGATTAATCTGAAGCCGGGAGAATCACAAACGGTGGAGTTTGTCCTGACATCTAAGGAACTGTCTGTCGTTGATATTTCTGGAAAATCTGTACCCATGAAAGGAAAAGTACAGATATCATTGGGAGGAGGACAACCATCCACTCAGATGATAAAGAGCAAATCATGTGTGCAAGGAGATATTTTATAGTAAGTCCTATTGGGTGTTAACCTTGGTTGACAGGCCTGTTGACTGAGGTCGACATCTGATAATTCCTATGGCTGAAAGGAATGTTTCTTAGGAGAAAAATAGAACATTCTCTTGTACAAGACAAATTAACACCTTACAATCAGGACAAGACAGTGTGAGAGTAAATCACTAACTCTCACGCTATTTTTTTACTCTCACTCACACTTAATATTCTAATTATCAACGGCTATTTTGAAAAGTGAGAGTAGTGAGAGTAAATTGATGCTAACTTTTAATTGTAGGCTGAATGCGGATTTCTGCCGAAGTGGGAGGAGTCATACCCTCTATCAAAGAGATTGAAATAAAGTTAAGCGGTAGACGGTTTATAACTTTGAAGGCCTGAGACTTATAAAAAACAAACAGAAATATTGTTTTATGTTAAAGCGAAAGGTTCCATTAAACTTTTCGCTTTTATTTTTGTCTTATAAACAACAGGATTCAATAGGTAATATAAAAGAATAAAGAAGGTATTAGTTCAAAAACGGGCGGAGCATTATCCGTCCGTTTTTCATTTATTCCGGCTTTCCCTTGTATTTTTGCCTCTCTTTTCGTTCCTTTGTTCCGTTAATTGTAAACAAATGGCAGAATGAAAAATGTATTTTACTTCTGGATATGTATGGCCGTGTGGCTGTTGTCAGCTTGTTCTTCTCAGAAAAAAGGAGATGGGGAAGATGTGCAGGTATTGATGAAAGACAGTGTGGATGCCAACGGTTTGCAACGTATGCAGGTGTCTGATAGTAAAATGAGTTTTACTTATAACGGTAAGGAGTATCACTCTCATGTGGTTCGTCGCCCGGATGACAGTTTGCCTGTTGTGACGAATGAACAGGGCGAAAAATTTGTAGATAACCGTATTACACTACGTATAACTTCCGGTGGTAAGTCTATTGTGAATAAAGAATTCACGAAAGAGAGTTTTGCTTCATTGGTGGATGCTAAATTCTTAAAACACTCTATTCTTGAAGGCTTGGTGTACGATAAAAACACATCAAAAGGTATGGTTTATGCAGCAAGCATCTGCTATCCGCAGTCCGATCTCTATATTCCGTTATCAATAACTGTATCTGCTGATGGCAAGATTTCTATAGCGAAAGAAGAATTACTGGAAGAAGTGTACGAGACGGACAGTATTTGATAAGATATTCCAGAATGTTTCCCAATTTATGAGTTTCCTTTGCCGGTATGAAAATCCTGATTGTAGAAGACGAACCGGAT
>USSR01000607.1 GCA_900557355.1 uncultured Bacteroides sp. | reverse complement strand
ATGTTATTTATTACCGTCACGATGAGCGCGCAGGTTACAACAGCCACGATGAGTGGTAAAGTGACCGCACAAGATGAACCAATCATTGGAGCAACAATCGTTGCGGTTCACGAACCATCAGGCACTCGTTATGGTACAGTGACTAACGTCAGTGGTCAATTTAATCTGCAGGGTATGCGTACCGGCGGCCCTTACAAAGTAGAAATTTCTTATGTTGGTTATCAAACAGCAATTTACAAGGGAATTAACCTTTCATTGGGAGAGAATTATGTTTTAAATGTTTCTTTAAAAGAAAGCTCTGAATTGTTAGATGAAATCGTAGTGACGGCTTCAAAAAACAGCAATATGAAGAGTGACCGTGCAGGCGCTATTACTAATATTGGAGAAGAGCAGATGGCTATGATCCCTACTGTTGGACGTAGTATGAATGATATTATGCGTTTAACTCCGCAAGGAGCTAATACAGGTAATGGTTTTGCCGTAGGTGGTGGTAATTACCGTCAGTCTTCTGTAACTGTCGACGGTGCTGCTTTCAGTAATTCATTTGGTATCGGTTCTAACTTGCCGGGCGGAGGTTCACCTATTTCTTTGGATGCATTGGAGCAAATAGCAGTATCTGTAACTCCGTTTGATGTTCGCCAAAGTGGATTCATTGGTGGGGCAATTAATGCTGTAACTAAAAGTGGTACAAATGATTTTTATGCAACGGCTTATACTTATTTAAATAATGAGAATTTGAATGGTGATAAGGTAGGTGATTTAGAGTTAATACGTGAGAAATCTCAAAAATACCTCTATGGTGCTAGTTTTGGAGGTGCAATCATAAAAAATAAGTTGTTCTTCTTTGTAAACGGTGAGTATGAAGATAATGTAACAGCTGGTCCTAAGAGCAGAGCTCGTTTAAGCGACAGTGATGATTGGGGATCTAATACAGCCAATGTGAATCGTCCTACAGTGGGAAAGATGGATGAGATTCGCAACTATTTTATAGACAAGTATGACTATGATCCGGGACGTTATCAGGGGTATTCTATCAAAACTCCGGCCTATAAAATTATGGCACGTTTGGACTGGAATATTAATGATAATAATAAATTGAATTTCCGTTTTACACGTGCTCATTCAAAAGACAATAGCGGTCCAACTTCTTCTGTATCTCCTTTCTATGCAACGGATATTTATGATGGTGGAGCAGCTGCTTCCAAAGGTTCTGGTAATGTAAATCATAATGCTGCTATGTATTTTGAAAATTCTCGTTATTTCAAAGAATACAATTTTACATCATATGCTTCAGAGTGGAACTCTAAATGGTTGGATGGTAGTTTGAATAATGTAACACGTGTTACTTATTCTTTCCAGGATGAGCCAAGAAGTTATGAGGGAGCGGCTGATTTTCCAACAATTGATATTTTGGAAGATGGTGCGGTATATGCACGTATCGGTCCTGATGTCTTTTCTCCGGGGAACTTAGCCCAAGCCAGAACATTTGTTCTTACAGATGAGTTGTCTTATACAGCAGGTATCCATAATTTATTGGCAGGTTTCCAGTTTGAATATAATAAAGCTACTAATGGTTTCCAGCAAGCAGGTAATGGATACTATGTGTATAATTCATGGGACAGCTTCGTAAATAATGAATATCCTAAGGCTTTTGCTATCACACACTCTAATGCAGCAGACTATAGCCAATTTAAGGCTGAAATGAAAACATTGCAATATTCATTGTATTTGCAAGATCAGATGAATATAAGTGAGAACTTTAAGTTGACTGCTGGTATTCGTTTTGAGATGCCTAAGTATCCTTCTTTGAAGAATAACTATAATGAAGATTTTGCAAGATGTGATTTTGGCGGAGTAAGCTATTCTACTGATCAAGTACCTTCTGCTAAGATTTCTGTGTCTCCACGTGTAGGATTCAACTGGGACATTACTGGTGAACGTAAATATGTTCTTCGTGGAGGTACTGGGCTTTATGTAGGTCGTTTACCATTTGTATGGTTAGTATCTGCAGTTGGTAATTCTAATGTTGGTCAGAATCAATATTATTATACTAAGGTAGCTGATGCAGCTTTGAAACCTCATTTTCAACCATCTGTATCAGGAGTTCTGAATGAGTTGTATCCGAATGGCAGAACTGTTGATATTAAATCTCCAAAGGATCCTACGATTATTGATAAGGATTTGAAGATGCCGTCTACATGGAAAACTTCATTAGCTTTTGATGCTAAACTTCCGGGAGATATTGACTTCTCGATAGAAGGTATCTTTAATAAAGATATCAATCCTGCCGTTATTTCTAATAAAGCTATTAAACCTTCAGAAACTACAATCACTTTTAATCCAAATGATACACGTGATTCATATGGCAAATACTCTGACGCTTCATGGACGAATAATAGGAATAATCAGAATGTATTCTATATAGAAAATGGTGGTCATAAAGCCTATTATTATTCTATTACAGCTCAATTGGCGAAATCTTTTGATTTTGGTTTGTATTTGTCTGCTGCATATACACATTCGAAGGCTAAGGCATATAGTGATGGCATTGGCGATCAGGTAACTTCTGCATATAGGACAAACACTTATTCTGTGGGTGGTATTAATGAACATGAAACAGGTTATGGTACTTATGTTTCTCCTCATCGTGTTGTGGCTTCAGCTGGTTATCGTTTAGAGTATGCTAAGAGATTTGCTTCTTCATTATCATTCATTTATGAGGGAATGAATATGGGATATGCTGGTGGCTATGGTTATGCTCGTTATTCTTATACATTTGCCGGTAATATTGTAGGTGATGGTGGAGCCAACAACTTATTATATATTCCTGCTTCAAGAGAGGAGCTAAATAGTTGGACTTTTGCAGAAAAAACATATAATAGTGTAAATAGAACATATGATGATTATAAATTAGATGGTCAGATTTATACTGCAGATCAGCAGAAAGATGACTTTTGGGCATATATCAATCAGGATAGTTATTTGAAGAAGCACAAAGGTGAATATGTAGATCGTGGTGGAGTTGTTATGCCTTGGCATCATCAGTTGGATTTGAAATTTATGCAAGATTTCTATTTGAAAGTGGGTGGTAAGCGTCACACTCTTCAATTTGGTGTTGATATTAAGAATTTCTTGAATTTATTAAATTCAGATTGGGGGTTGTATAAGACTGTAAATAATACTAATCTTTTAGCTTACGATAATGGTAATAATGGGTCTAACGGCATTGAAAGTAAAGGTTATACATTCCAGAAGAGTAGCGGGAAAAGATTGACTGAAACGTATACAAAGTATAAAGATTTTAGATCTACTTACTCTGTTCAGTTTAGTCTTCGTTATATATTCCATTAATTCGATAAAATCTCAAAATAATGAAAGGTTGTCTCGTTTGTTCGGGACAGCCTTTTTTATTATCAGTAAGATTTTGATATAAACGGAATATCTTTAAGGATATGATTATTAGCTTATCATCCTCTTACTCTTTTATAACTTCACCCTCATCACCACCGGATTATGATCGCTATAAGTAAGATCCGGCGAGAAGTAATCCGTACTATTCAGTTCCGGTGAATGGAGAATATAGTCGATTCTTAACAGATGCTTGAAGAACTTGAAAGTATACATATACCCATGACCACTCGTCTGAAAACCATCCTGCAACTTATCACCTTTTACAGTGTGATAAACATACGAAGACGGCAGAGAGTTAAAGTCACCGCAGATGATAGTAGGATAGGGAGAGGCAGCTATCAGTTGCTTTAGAGTATTAGCTTGTACGGCACGTTTCCGGAAATTCTCATGTAATCCGTCAATCAATCCCAAAGCAGCACGTTCCACCCTTTGAGAATCATCCGTGCGGAGTCCCTTTTCCAGTTTGCGCTTGTTCTGGCTCACTTCCGTTGTTTGGAGATGATTGTTGAACAGGCGGATGATACGGCCATTAATCTCAATATCACACCAGAGACTGCAATTTTTCGAATCAGGATAGACGATAAGATTCTCCTCCTTGATGGGGTAACGGCTGAAAACAGCCAGCTGCAACAAATGTTTTCCCTCGGGAGAAATAGGGATATAATAATACGGCCAATCAGAAAGAACCGCAGCTATACTGTCTACACCAAACTCATCATTAATGCCAAACTCCTGAAAACAGAGAATATCTGCTTGCAGATTTCTCATGTAAGAGGCTATCTCTTTGCATGAATAACCGGTATGCTCATGATTAAAAGCGTCAACATTGTAAGTAGCAACAGTTAAAATACCAGGAGTATACGCGTTCATTTTGACCATTGGAGCCGAAGCCGGGCTGAAAAAAGGAGATTGAATCACACAACTAATATAGCTCCAGTTACTGAATATAGCAATCAGAGGGATGAAAACCCAA
>USSR01000606.1 GCA_900557355.1 uncultured Bacteroides sp. | reverse complement strand
GGCGGCCAATGGAGTTGTTTTTTCCGATGCTCATGTGTCTGCATCGGTTAGCGGGCCATCGCGGGCTGGCATTCTGAGCGGGCGTTATCAACAACGTTGCGGGTATGAATGCAATCTGGGGAGTAAACTTGGGTTAGGATTGCAAGAGGAAACCATTGGTGATGTATTTCTGAAAAACGGCTACAATACGGCATGTTTCGGAAAGTGGCATCAGGGAGACGAAGCGGAATATCATCCTAACAAGAGAGGCTTTGAACATTTCTATGGTTTCATTTCCGGACATCGTTCGTACTTTTTCCGACCTAACAGGGATGATAAACCCGGTTCTTCGCACAATTTGCAATTGAACGGAAAACAAATGTCGTTTGAGGGTTATTTGACTGATGCGTTGGCTGACGAGGCTGCTGCATACATAGGGCAAAGAAAGGACTCTGTGAAACCTTTCATGATGTATCTGGCCTTTAATGCCGTGCATACTCCGATGGAGGCTACCCAAGAGGATTTGGCTATGTTTGAAGGCCATCCCCGCCAGAAGTTGGCCGCCATGACTTGGGCCGTGGACCGAGGTATCGGCCGTGTGATTGACAAACTGAAGGAGACCGGTAAGTATGACAATACATTGATATTCTTCTTGAGCGATAACGGTGGCGCACACAACAACCAGTCTTCCAATTATCCGTTGAAAGGTTTCAAAGGAAATAAATATGAGGGCGGAATCAGAGTTCCTTTCTTCGTGACGTACGGTGACCGATATAAGGGAACGTTTGACGGCTTGTCTTCTTCTCTCGACATTTTTGCTACAGCGATAGCTGCCGCCGGTATTGACACTTCTACTCTCAAGAATCCTATAGACGGAGTGGATCTTTTGCCTTATGTGAAAGGAGAGAAGAAAGGAAATCCCCATGACTATTTGTTCTGGCGGAAAGAACGTAAATCTGCCATCCGCAAGGGGGATTATAAATTGATCCGTGTGGAAGGCATAGGCGAAAGACTTTATAATCTGAAAGATGATTTGGGTGAGAGCCGTGATTTGTGTGGAGAGAACCGCCAATTGTGCGATGAAATGAAAACTGCTTATAAAGAGTGGGAAAAGGGAATCATCACTCCGATGCTTTGGGATGAAGGAATATGGCATGAGGTATGCCAGGAGATGCATCGCTCACTCATGAATAATGAAGAAGTTACTTGCTTTTCTCCTCAGGACTTGAAAGAGAAATCCGGTGAGAAAAAGAAAAAATAGGGTGAATTATATTTTAGGAAAATAACGGATAATACAGAGAACATTATGAAGTATTCAAGACTCTTTTGGTTGATTTTGAGTTTCGTCAGTGCAGGCTTGTATGCGCAAACAGACGTTCTGTCATTAAATGGCGAGTGGACTTACAAGTTAGATCCGGATGATAAAGGTATGGATGAGAAATGGTACGATGATGCATTCACCCAAACGTTGGTACTTCCCGGTTCTCTGAATACGAATGGAATAGGAGAGCCTGTAAGCGTAAACACGCAATGGACAGGCTCTCAATGGAATAAGGCGTGGTATGAGAGTGACTTTTATGAAAAATACCGTTCACCGGAAGATACCAAAATCGTATTTTGGCTGACACCGGATGCGTATTATGTAGGCAGGGCGTGGTATCAGAAGAAAATTGTTGTTTCCGGAAAATGGAAAAAGAAACATGTTGAGCTGAGTTTAGAACGTTGTCATTGGCAGACGGACTTGTGGATAGATGGCGTGAAGATCGGAACACGGAATTCGTTGTCTGTACCTCATCGGTATGAGCTGGAGGAACTGACTCCGGGAGAACACATACTGACTCTTTGTGTGGATAATCGTATTAAAGACATTCAGCCCGGCGTGGATGCGCATAGCATCTCTGACAATACGCAAAGCAACTGGAATGGTGTAATCGGAAAGATAGGGTTATCGGTCCGTCCGAAAGCTTATGTTGATGGTGTCCGGATAGAACCCTTGCCGGAGCAGCGAAGGATAAAGGCGGAAATCAGCTTGAATGTCAAGGGGAAAACCGGCTTGTCCGCTACCTTGACACTACAGGTTAAAGCGTTGTCAGGAGAGGGGAAACCGTTGAAAATGTTGAAGAAGGGTATTCGTCTGAATGCCGGGACAAACCGACTGGATATAGAGTATGACATGGACGAAAACTTCAGCCTGTGGGATGAATTTAATCCGGCTATTTATGAGTTGAACGTGTCTCTCGACACAAAATATGGATGTGACGAACTGAAAGAAACTTTTGGGTTGAGAAAGTTGGGAACGGAAGGAACCCGGATAACAGTGAATGGCCGTCCTGTATTTTTCAGGGGTACTCTGGAGTGCTGCATTTTCCCGGAAACCGGTTTTCCGCCTACTGATGAGGCCGAATGGAACCGGATAATGGAAGTCTGCAAGGCTCATGGTCTTAATCATATTCGTTTTCATTCATGGTGTCCGCCGGAAGCCGCTTTTAATGTGGCGGACAGATTGGGGATGTATCTGTACGTGGAGTGCGGTTCGTGGGCGGATGACATCGGTAGTGGCAAACCCATTGATGACTTTATAATGGAAGAAAGCGAGCGTATTGTGCAAGAGTATGGTAATCATCCTTCGTTTTGCTTGTTCTCTTATGGAAATGAACCGCGTGGTAAAAAGCACGTCGAGTATTTGCGCAATTTTGTAAAGCATTGGAAAGCAAAGGATAACCGCTTCCTTTACACTACTGCTTCCGGATGGCCGGCTGTTGATGAAAGTGATTGGCTTTGTTTACCTGCACCTCGCATCCAGGGCTGGAATCAGGGATTGAAAAGCGTTATAAACAGTAAGAGTCCCAACAGTAGGTATGACTGGTCACATAAGATTTCAAAAAAACAACCCACCATCAGTCATGAAATAGGGCAGTGGTGCGTGTATCCCGATTTGAAGGAGCGTGCCAGATATACAGGCGTTTTAAAGGCTAAGAATTTTGATATTTTCGAAGACCGTCTGCGGGATAACGGCCTGCTTCATTTGGCGGATAGCTTTCTTTTGGCTTCGGGCAAATTGCAAACTCTTTGTTATAAAGCGGATATTGAGGCGGCTTTGAGGACAAAAGGCTTTGCGGGATTCCAGTTGTTGGACTTGCATGATTTCCCCGGGCAAGGGAGTGCACTCGTAGGTGTATTAAACCCTTTTTGGGAATCCAAGGGTTATGTGACGCCACAAGAATATAGTGAGTTTTGCAATCAAGTGGTTCCGTTGGCACGTTTGTCCAGATTTGTATATAATGCGGGAGATACCTTGGTTGCAGATGTAGAAGTAGCACAGTTTTCAGCATCAGACTTGTTGTTGCCTGTTACATGGCAGATTCTTGACGACAAAGGCAAGCGGATGAAGAGCGGTAGCTTTGCGCCAACCGAGATGAGGACAGGCCGACTGAACAGTATAGGACAGATTCGGGAAATTCTGAATGTGACAGAACCTTCTCAACTGCAGTTGGTATTGTCTGTGGGAAAGTATAAGAATCGCTGGAATTTATGGGTATACCCATCTGTGGAGATTGATAAGCAAGATGTGCTGGTGGCAACCTCTTTTAGTGAAGAAGTTATGGAGCGACTGTCGCAAGGCGGCAAGGTTTTGCTATCTCCTCGTTTGGGTAGCATGAAGAATGAAGGAGCCGATTCTGTCGCCGTGGGTTTCTCTTCTATATTCTGGAATACTCTTTGGACAAACGGGCAACCTCCTCACACTTTGGGCGTGTTGTGCAATAAGGAGCATGCAGCTCTCCGACTATTTCCTACAGACTATCACAGCGATTATCAGTGGTGGGATGCAATGGCGCATTGTAATGCGATTCCTCTTCGTAAATTAAGTGATGCAAAACCGATAGTCCGCATCATCGATGATTGGTTTACTGCCCGTTCGCTGGGACTGATAGTGGAAATGAAAGTAGGCAACGGGCTTCTGATATTATGTGGGGCTGATCTTATGAGTGATGTTGAGAAGCGCCCCGAAGCACGCCAGTTGCTGAATAGCTTGCTGCATTATATGACCGGAGATTCGTTTAATCCCGTTCAGCAAGTTACTATCGGTCAACTTGCTGATTTGTTCAAATAAGTGCGTTAGCATGATGGTAAATATTGATAATGCAAAATGAAAATAGAACCTACTTTTACAGAGAAAGAATGAATAAAAGAACAGTGTGTCTGATGACAGTCGCATTGCTGCTGCACAGCATTGCTTGGTCTGCGTGGCAGCCCAAAGGAGATAAAATTAAAACACCGTGGGCTGATAAAGTAACACCGGAAAATGTGTGGAGAACCTATCCGCGTCCGCAATTGCAACGTTCGGAATGGATGAACCTGAACGGATTGTGGGAGTATGCGGTGACTCCGTTGGATGTTGCCAAGAAACAGG
>USSR01000605.1 GCA_900557355.1 uncultured Bacteroides sp. | reverse complement strand
TGCGTTAAACGCAGAGCTTCCGGCATACAGCCAGATATTCAAAATGAAAATCTATCCCGAAGAATTTGAGAAAACTCCCAAACGCTCCATTAAACGATTCTTATATCAGGAAGCGAAGGGATAAGATTGTAATTAACTGACTGACCTTTATTAAAGTATTATCTCAAATGAGAAGATTATTTCCATCTATTATTGCATTACTGATAGTTGCAGGAACACTTTCTGCACAGGCTACAGACAACAAATCGACTGAAACAACCAAGAAAAACAGAGAACCTGTCGGCATCAATCTCTCCCTGTGGAAGAATATGTCCACACAACAGACTGATACTGTAGGAAGTACTTGTTTCAACCTCGGCCTATTCTCTTCTATGAACCGTCTGAACGGCGTGGGTATCAATCTACTGGGTAGTGTGGTATACTGTGACATGAACGGTGTACAGGTTACAGGTCTTGCCAACCTGGTAGGAGGCAGCATGTGTGGTGTTCAGATAGCAGGTATCAGCAATGTGAATGGAGATAATCTCTGTGGTGTATCCTTGTCCGGCTTAGTCGGTATCACAGGAAATCATGCACAAGGTGTTATATTCTCCGGACTTACCAATATTGTAGGAGACAATGCCAGTGGTGTTCTCATTGGTGGTCTCCTGAACATTGCCGGAGAGAATTCTTCGGGAGCACATATTGCAGGATTAGCTAACATTTCAGGCGAAGATTTCATTGGTATCACTGCTTCCGGCTTGCTGAACATTGTAGGCGAAAATCTACGAGGCGTACAAATCAGCGGTTTAGGTAACATCACAGGGGAAAACATGCAAGGTTTACAGATATCCGGTCTGGGTAATGTGGTAGGTGAACATTTCACAGGAGCACAAATAGCCCCTTTCAATTTTGCCGGAAAAGGGAAAGGGGTACAGATTGGATTAGTCAACTATTATAAGAATAGTTTCGACGGTTTCCAGTTAGGTCTGGTCAATGCCAATCCGGATACTAAAGTGCAATTAATGCTTTTCGGAGGCAATGCAACAAAGCTGAATGTAGGTGCTCGTTTCAAGAACAATCTGTTCTATACCATCTTAGGTGGTGGTACACATTATCTGGATTTCAGCGATAAGTTTTCAGCCTCTCTCTTTTATCGTGCAGGTCTTGAGCTTCCTCTATACAAACAATTATTTATCAGCGGTGACCTGGGCTTCCAGCATATCGAAAATTTCAAGAACAAAGACTATGGCTTCCCTGCACGCCTTTACGCTCTCCAGGCACGTGTCAATCTGGAATACCGTCTAAATGACCGCTTAGGTGTATTCGTAACAGGTGGTTATGGTGGCAGCCGTTACTACACCAAAGGGGGCACTTATGATAAGGGGGTGATTGTGGAAGGAGGAGTAGTGTTATTTAAATACTAATTCTTCTCCTTTATAAAGCCCGTCCTATACGCCACCAATAGTTTCTTCAAGTCTTGTATCTGCGTCACCAGTACTTTTCCTTTATCCGTATCTTTCACCATCATACGTTGTGAATTGAACTCTACGACAAAGGTATTAGACTTGATATCCTGCCCCTCTTCTATAGCTTTCTGGCGGCTTTGAAACGGTTCGTGTTGCACTAACTGCAAGCCATGCGAATGATACACCAATGTATATCCGGCAATACCGGTTTCCGGCTGATATGCCTTAGAAAACCCACCATCAATCACCAGCAACTTGCCATCCGCCTTTATCGGTTTCTCACCCTTAATAATCTTCACGGGCACATGACCATTAATAATGTGTGAATGAGGTCCTGTAACCTCAAACTCCGCAAGAATGCGTTCACAAATATCAGCACGGTTACGCAGAGTATAATAATATCCTTTCGTCTCCTTGGACAAATCTTTGTCTTCAATGAAATAGCGTTCAAAAGTCGCCATCTTATCTTTGTCAAACGATGGAGCATCCGGGCCACACCACATATACCACACATAATCCAATGCAAAACTCTTCTCCTCCGTACCGTCTTCATCGAAGTAAGCCGTACGTATCAACTGGTCTGTCTTACACAATAATTTCCTGCCCCAATACTCCTTCTTTCCAATGCGGACATGTTTGAAACTACCATCCTCATTCAAAGGCATAGAAGCATGGTACAGCAAATTACTGTTACAAACCAGATACATTCCTCCATATGTAAACAGGCAACGCATATGCTTCTTCAACTTCTCACTATTCATGAACGAAGCATGGATTTTATCCATCAGCTCCCGTTCCTCATCAGACAGACGATATGGATCAGCCGGATCTATGGTCGGGAAGTTTGTGTCACGCAATGGATATTCCTTTCCCTCGTATACAAAGACGCCTCTCTCAAAATCAATCTTATCCAGTAACTTCCGGTTCTGCATACCGAACTCCGGACGACGGTCTATAATCTCTGCTTCCAGCTTGAACTGTATCACCGTAATCGCCTTATGCATCTGCGTAATTAACCGTAAAGTCTTCTCATTATAATTACCGTCTGCAAAGTTCATCTTCGGAGCGAAGATTGTGCAGGGATCATCCGCATACGTATCCATGGCAAATGTGGCAAGTGGCAACAGGTTGATACCATATCCGTCCTCCAGTGTAGCCAGGTTGGCATAACGCATCGACATACGGATCACATTGGCAATACAGGCATCATTACCAGAAGCTGCTCCCATCCACAGAATATCATGATTTCCCCATTGAATATCAAAATTGTGATAATCACAAAGTGTATCCATAATGATGTGTGCTCCCGGACCACGGTCGTAAATATCACCTACAATGTGCAGAGAGTCAATCGTCAACCTCTGAATGAGATTACACATTGCAATGATGAAATCATCCGAACGTTTGGTGGAAATGATAGTGCTGATAATTACATTGATATAGGCATGCTTGTTAGGCTCCACACTCGATTCATGCAGCAACTCCTGAATAATATACGAGAATTCTGCCGGAAGCGCCTTACGCACTTTAGAGCGTGTATATTTGGAAGAAACATTCTGGCATACCTTCACCAACTGATTCAGCGTAATCAGATACCAGTCATCCAGATCTGCTTCCTGCTCTTTGATCAACTGCAACTTTTCTTCAGGATAATAAATCAGGGTGCATATTTCTTTCTTTTCACTCTCACGTAAAGTATGCCCGAAGATTTCATTCACTTTCCGCTTCACCGCTCCCGAAGCGTTCTTCAACACATGTTGAAATGCTTCATATTCGCCATGAATATCAGTCAGGAAATGCTCTGTCCCTTTCGGAAGGTTCAGAATAGCTTCCAGGTTAATAATTTC
The DNA here is from genome assembly GCA_900557355.1 of uncultured Bacteroides sp. Lineage (GTDB taxonomy): Bacteria > Bacteroidota > Bacteroidia > Bacteroidales > Bacteroidaceae > Bacteroides. The sequence continues at coordinate 1,095 of USSR01000605.1, read as the reverse complement.
TGTACTGGCATCCGCAATCGTCGGAAAACTGCGTGATAGCAACTGCAAATAACGCAAGTCGCTCATGATGCTTTCAGGGGTAATATTACTCATAATAATTACAAATTACAATCTACAAATTATATTCGGGCTTGTGTTTTCAGTCCAACTCTAAGTTAAAAAAAACATCAACAATACCTGTGCGATAATCACCCTCAGGAACATACACAACGGATAAACCGTAGCATAAGAAACAGAAGGATTATCACCGGGAATAGTATCATTAACATAGTTCAATGCCATTGGATTCGCCATACTTCCACACAGCATTCCGGCTACCGAACCGAAATCAACCTTCATCCAACGGAAAGCAATGACTCCCATTATCAACACAGGAACCACGGTTAGTGCACAGCCAATAGCTATCCACAACAATCCTTCCGGACGGAATACCGTATCAAAGAAATGAGCCCCCGCATCCAGTCCCAGACAGGCCAGATAGAGTGACAAACCCAAGGCACGGAGCATCAGGTTAGCGCTACGGGTTGTATAAGTCACCATATGCATGCGTGGTCCGAAAGTACCGATAAGAATACCTACGATTATCGGTCCACCCGCCAGACCCAGCTTTACAGGAGTGCTGACACCGGGGATGGCAATAGGTATCGCTCCTAAGGCAAGACCAAGGATAATACCCACGAATACAGCCACCAGATTAGGCTCCTTCAAACTCTTCACAGCATTTCCCAAAACTCTTTCCACATTTTGTATGGCAGCGGCCTCACCCACCACCGTCAACCGGTCGCCCAATTGCAAGGTAAGTTCCGCCGTAGCCAGTAGCAGCACCCCGCTACGATAGACGCGACTGATATTGATACCATAATGATTACGTAAATGGAGTGAACCGAGTTTTTTTCCATTCAGTTCCGGACGTGTCACCACGATACGCTGAGAGATCAACTGGCTATCAATGGCATTCCAGTCGATATCTTCCTTGTTCCAGTCCGTGTTTTCTTGCTCACCGAACAAAACAGTCAAGGCAGGAACATTTCTTTCTGAAGTAATAACAAGCAAGCGGTCGCCTTCCTTAATCACTTTCTCAGAAGTGGGGATGCT
>USSR01000604.1 GCA_900557355.1 uncultured Bacteroides sp. | reverse complement strand
GGTTTTCTGTTATAGAACAGAATTTATTCGTATTTTTGCAACTCAATGAATGAAATAACAGATTATGAATGCCATACCAACAGTTACTAAGAACCTATTAATCATTAATGTACTGGTCTTTCTTGCAACCATTGTTGCTCAAAGTTACGGTATAGATATAGACCGCTATTTAGGACTTCACTTTTTCCTTGCTGATAATTTCAATGTGGCACAACTTATCACATACATGTTTATGCATGGTGGATTCACGCATCTATTTTTTAACATGTTCGCTTTGTGGATGTTTGGTCGTATCCTCGAACAAGTGTGGGGGCCGAAACGCTTCCTGTTCTATTATCTGGTATGTGGTATCGGTGCAGGATTTATACAGGAAATCGTTCAATATGTTCATTATGAAATGGTGCTTTCCGCATACGACAGCGTCAACACGGGCTATTCTGTCATTCCAATGAAAGAGTATCTTAACATGATGACTACCGTAGGAGCGTCGGGAGCTATATATGCCATCCTGCTGGGATTCGGAATGTTGTTCCCTAACCAGCCGTTATTTATCTTCCCGCTGCCGTTCCCGATCAAGGCCAAGTACTTCGTTATCGGATATGCATTGATTGAACTGTATGCAGGATTTGCTAACAATCCGGGTGACAACGTAGCTCACTTTGCACACTTGGGTGGTATGATATTCGGTTTTATACTGATCATGTACTGGAGAAAAAAAGACAGAGGAAATGGGTACTATTACAACTGATCTTAAAGAAGCTTTTCGAAGAGGGAATATTTATATCCAACTGATTTATATCAACGTAGCCGCCTTCGTGGTTACTACGCTGACTGAAGTTTTTTTGCAGCTATTCAACCGTAGCCTTGGCGGGGTATTTGAATGGTTGGAACTTCCTGCTTCATTTACCCAATTCATCATACAACCTTGGTCACTGTTCACATACATGTTTATGCATGCAGGTTTTCTGCATATTCTGTTCAACATGCTATGGCTATATTGGTTTGGCGCACTGTTCCTGATGTTCTTCTCTGCAAAGCATTTGCGGGGAGTTTATATATTGGGAGGTATTTGTGGCGGATTGCTGTACATGGTGGCATATAACGTTTTTCCGTATTTCCGTCCGATGGTTGACTACTCATTTATGCTGGGAGCATCTGCTTCTGTGCTTGCTATTGTAGCTGCAACCGCATATCGTGAACCAAACTATCCGATACGATTATTCCTATTTGGCACAATACGACTGAAGTATCTGGCACTGATTGTTATCGGCACTGATTTACTGTTCATCACATCCAGCAATGCAGGTGGACATATCGCCCATTTGGGTGGCGCATTAGCAGGAGTCTGGTTTGCAGCCGGACTGAGTAAAGGCAGAGACATTACATCTTGGATTAATAAGACTCTGGATGCTATTTCAGTATTCAGCTTCAAGCCTCGCAAGCCCAAAATGAAAGTGCATTATGGTAACAGTCGTCAGAAAGACTACGATTACAACGCCCGCAAGAAAGTTCAGTCAGAAGAAATAGATCGCATCCTCGACAAACTAAAAAAATCGGGATACGAAAGCCTGACTACGGAAGAAAAGAAAAGTCTTTTCGACGCGAGCAAACGATAATATAGAAATATGGGAATAAGGCATATTGGCAGATTCGTCGCTTATCTGATTTTAGCGGTCAACATCTTCTTCATAGGTTTGTTGCTTCTTACCGCTTACAGCCCGTATATTAAGCCGGTTGCACATCCCGTGGAGTCCTGTTTCGGACTGACATTTCCTATCTTTCTGGTGACTAATATTTGTTTTCTGATCTTTTGGCTGATTATCCAGAACTATAAGTTTGCATTAGTCACATTGATAAGTCTACTTCTATGCTATCCGCAGATACGGACTTATTTTCCTATTAATTTTCATACGGACAAGTTACCGGAGAACAGCTTCAAAGTTTTATCGTACAATATAATGGGATTCGATGGAGCCGTTAAGAAAGACGGAGAGAACCCTATTTTAAATTATCTGAAGAACAGTGGAGCAGACATCTTATGCCTACAAGAGTACCAGACCATTGAATCTTCTCATTATCTCAGTCAGAAAGATGTCGAGAAAGCTCTGAAAGATTATCCCTATCATAAAATTCAAACTGTAGGAAGCGAAAAAGGCCATACTAACCGGATAGCCTGTTATTCCAAATACCCCATACTTTCGTCCCGCAGATTAGATTATGCCAGCGAATACAATGGTTCTGCAGTTTATGAGCTAAAAATAGGGGAAGATACTGTAATGCTTATCAACAACCATCTGGAATCTAATAAACTAACGAAAGAAGATAAAGTTGTCTATGAAAGTATGCTCAAATCTCCCGAAACGAAAAAGGTAAAAAGCGGCGCCCGCCTGCTTATCCGCAAACTGGCAGAAGCTTCTGCCATCCGTGGTTCGCAAGCCGACAGCATCGCACAAGAAATTGCATCGTCACAGCACCCTTATATTATCGTATGCGGTGACTTTAACGATACACCCATCTCCTACGCTCACAGAGTTATCGGCCAGGGACTGAATGACACTTTCACACAATCAGGCCGCGGACTGGGTATCTCTTACAATCAAAACAAATTCTACTTCAGGATTGACAATATCCTGGCAAGTAAAAATCTAAAATCTTATAATTGTACGGTAGACCGATCTATAAAAGAATCTGACCATTATCCAATCTGGTGTTATCTGAAGAAAAAAGAATAAAGAAAAAAATGATTAATATCTAATACTTAAAACTATGTTTAAGAAGTGTATTTTTATTTTAGCTACAAGTTGTATGATGTACTCCTGTACCACACAAACGGAAACAAATCCGTTTGTGTCTGAGTTCCAAACCGAACATGGCGTACCGCCCTTCGATAAAATTAAATTGGAACATTACGAACCCGCCTTTTTGAAAGGGATTGAGGAACAAAACGCGAATATCGATGCAATAGTGAATAATTCTGAAGCACCTACTTTTGAAAATGTAATCGTTGCTCTCGACAATAGCGCTCCGATACTGGACAGGGTTAGTGCTATTTTCTATAATATGACGGATGCCGAAAAGACCCCCGGTCTGAATGAACTGTCCATTAAAATAGCCCCTACATTATCAGAACATAGTGATAATATTTCACTGAATCAAGAACTCTTCAAAAAAGTAAATGCCGTATACCAGCAAAAAGAGTCTCTGAAACTGACTACCGAACAAGAACGCCTGTTGGAAGAGACTTATAAAGACTTTGTTCGCTCCGGTGCAAACCTTTCCCCGGAAAAGCAGGCACGTCTGCGTGAGATCAACAAACAGTTATCCACATTAGGTCTTACATTCAGCGATAACATTCTGAACGAGAACAATGCTTTCAAACTATACATCGACAAAGAAGAAGATCTTGCCGGGCTGCCCGAATGGTTCCGTCAAAGCGCAGCAGAAGAAGCAAAAGCAGACGGTCAGGAAGGAAAATGGCTATTCACTTTAGGAAATGCCAGCCGACTTCCGTTCCTGCAGTACTCAGAAAATCGTCCGTTGCGTGAGCAGATATACAAGGCTTATATCAATCGCGGTAACAACAATGATAAGAACGATAACAAGAAAATTATCACGGATATTGTAAGTCTTCGCCTTGAAAAAGCACAGTTACTGGGTTTTGACTGTTATTCCAACTTCGTTCTGGATAACACAATGGCTAAGAACTCCGCAACTGTAATGGATTTCCTGAATAACCTGTGGAGCTATTCCTTACCGAAAGCAAAAGCCGAAGCTGCTGATTTGCAGAAAATCATGGATAAAGAAGGCAAAGGAGAAAAACTGGAAGCATGGGACTGGTGGTATTATACTGAAAAGCTTCGCAAAGAGAAGTACAATCTTGAAGAAGATGAAATCAAGCCTTACTTTAAACTGGAAAACGTACGTGAAGGAGCTTTCGCAGTTGCCAACAAGCTCTATGGCATTACATTAACGAAGCTGGATGGTATTCCTGTATATCATCCTGATGTGGAAGTGTTCGAAGTAAAAGATGCAGATGGCTCTCATATGGGTATCTTCTATGTAGACTATTTCCCGCGTCCGGGTAAGAGCGGTGGTGCATGGATGAGCAATTATCGTGAACAGAAAGGTGATATTCGCCCGCTGGTATGCAACGTATGCAGTTTTACCAAACCTGTAGGCGATACTCCATCACTATTGACAATCGATGAAGTAGAAACTCTGTTCCATGAATTTGGGCATGCCTTGCATGGATTATTGACTAAATGCAACTATAAAGGCATTTCCGGAACAAATGTCGTACGTGACTTTGTTGAATTACCCTCCCAGATAAATGAACATTGGGCTACTGAACCGGAAGTACTGAAAATGTATGCCAAACACTATCAGACAGGAGAAACCGA
>USSR01000603.1 GCA_900557355.1 uncultured Bacteroides sp. | reverse complement strand
CAATGGCACTTAAATACGGTGATGGTATCCGTGTAAATGCTATTGCACCGGGTTTCTTCATCGGCGATCAAAATCGTCGTGTGCTTATCAACCCAGATGGTACACTGACAGATAGAAGCAAGAAAGTATTGGCTAAAACTCCAATGAAACGTTTCGGTGACATCAAAGAGTTGAATGGTGCAGTGCATTTCCTGTGTAGTGAAGCCGCTAGCTTCGTAACCGGAGCAATGTTACCTATTGATGGTGGTTTCAGTGCATTCAGCGGAGTTTAAGCAATAAATAATAGCCTGTTATAAAGAGAAAGACTATGATGGAAAAGACTTGGAGATGGTTCGGCAAAAAGGATAAGATAACCTTGCCGATGCTCCGACAAATAGGGGTAGAAGGGATTGTCACTGCCCTGCATGATGTACCGAATGGTGAAATATGGACAGTAGAAGCTATTAACGATTTGAAATCATACATCGAATCTTATGGTTTACGTTGGTCGGTAGTGGAAAGTCTTCCTGTATGTGAAGCAATCAAATACGCAGGAGCGGAACGTGAACAGTTGATTGAGAACTACAAAGTAAGCCTTGCCAATTTGGGTAAATGCGGCATAAAGACAGTGTGTTATAATTTCATGCCCGTTATCGACTGGATACGTACAGACTTGCAACACCCCTGGCCGGACGGAACCAGTTCACTTTATTACGACCGTATTCGCTTTGCTTATTTCGATATCCGAATCTTGGAACGTGAAGGAGCTGAAAAAGATTACACTGAAGAAGAACTTCAGAAAGTTGCCGAGTTGGATAAGGTTATCACAGAAGCAGAAAAAGACGCTTTGATTGATACGATCATTGTCAAGACTCAAGGTTTTGTTAATGGCAATATCAAAGAAGGAGATAAAAATCCGGTTTCCATCTTCAAGCGGTTACTTGCTTTGTACAAAGATATAAACCGGGATGCTTTGCGTGAAAATATGCGTTATTTCTTATCTGCAATCATGCCTGTATGCGAAGAATATGGAGTTAATATGTGCGTACATCCGGATGACCCTCCATTCCAGGTATTAGGTTTACCACGTATCGTTACCAATGAAAATGATATTGAATGGTTCCTGAATGCCGTAGATAATCCTCATAATGGATTGACTTTCTGTGCAGGCTCTTTGAGTGCAGGCGAACATAACGATACACGTGAGTTGGCTAAGAAATTTGCAAAAAGAACTCATTTCGTACATCTGCGCAGCACAGCTGCCATGCAAGGTGGAAACTTCATTGAAAGCTCCCATCTTACGGGAAGAGGACATCTGATTGATCTTATCCGTATCTTCGAAAATGAGAATCCGGGATTACCAATGCGTGTAGACCACGGACGAATGATGCTGGGAGATGAAGATAAAGGTTATAATCCGGGATATTCCTTCCACGGACGTATGCTGGCTCTTGCACAAGTAGAGGGAATGATGGCTGTAGTAGATGATGAGAAAAGACGACAGATAATATTATAATCATTACAGTACTGATATAGTCAGAGCTTCGTCAGAGCAATAACCTCGTTATTTGTTTCAAGGCGGGAAACATTTTGTTTCAAGCGTTGAAACTGATGGTTTCCCGTCTTGAAACTTTAGTTCCAAAGGCTCGAAACTCCAGTTCCAAAGGCGGGAAACTATAGTTTCTAGAGCAGGAAGATTCTGTCTCAAAGACAAGAAACAACCATTCTGTCTCTAGGCTTTTAGTTATAATCATATAATTCCGATACAATAAATACAACGGACTGTTCTCTCAATAGCTAAACCTTTCAATGCCAATGCATACTTATATCATTTGGTAAGCGTCGACAGTGTGAGAGTAAGTTTTACCCTCACACTACCCTCACCTTTACCCTCACCCACGAAAGTACGATGGATAAAGGGATTGAGAGCCGGGTGAGAGTGTGAGGGTAAAATCAACACAATCTTTTATTTGTTAGCTACTTTATCTGTATCTTCCCTACAAAATCTTTTTTATCTATATTCAGTTCTTCCAAAGAGGCGATCCGTTTGCCGTTCAACATTATGTTCTCAAACAAAATATTCTCAACCTTCCTATTCTTATCATAACCTTCCATCAAAGAAGGATTGATATATTTTCCGGTACATGAAATATTACGGAACGTTATGTTTCTGACACCTCTGCCGGGACCTGTGTTATATTTTTGGTTATACATCACCCGAAGATGAAATAACTGTCCTTCCTGGATATGTTCCACACGAATATCCTCAAAAGTGATGTTTTGTGCCAGATTGTGATCTCCTACATTAATAGTCATGCAGCCTTGGTAATCACGATCGTCCTCATCATGTTCCAAGATATCGATATTCTTGAACAATATATCTTCTAAAACCTCATCTCCTGTTTTCGTATTTCCATGCGTACCGATATTGATAGGGTGAGCAATATCCGCCCATAGTGTAGAATTAAGTACACGGATATTACGAGAATCTCCATAATAATTCCAACGATGCGTATAGATGGCTATACAGTCGTCTGAATTACGAAGAAAAACATCATCAATCACTACATCCGAGCAAGACATAAAATCCAATCCATCACTCCAACCCTGATAACTGAATGATTTCAGATTCTTGATAGTAATTCCCTGTGATTGTCCACCGGAAACTGTATAGTGACGGGAGTTGACAACTGTAATTCCATCAATCAGTACATTCTTGGAGTATGCCACCGATATTCCCTGCTGCGGTTCAAGCAACATTCCGTGTCCGAGAATCTTTACATTCTCTACACTGTCGCAAGTCAGGCAACCTTTCAGCACCGCTCCACCTTCCAGATAGACAGTCGTGTTGGAAGGAATACGGAAGCATTTGCCTGCCACATCTGTGGGTTCGTGTATGCCGGACTCAAAATACATCACATTCGGATCACTTTTATCAGGCACATTCTCAATGATCGGATTGGCAAACACATGCAGATTATTCAAACGGTCACCGTTGAACTCTATAGAGAGCTTTTGTGGTTTATCCAATGTGAACAGCAGAAAATTTCCGTCTATCTCCGGCTGAATGCCTTTAGATAGTGGACGCACTACTGCTGAACGGAGTTCCCCGTTATTCTTTTGCACCAGCACTTCCACTTTACCGGAAAAATCAAACTGTACCATGGTTGCATCCGACTTGGTATCCATATCCACCTTTACATTATATTCATAAAGGTCTACCCAATCTTTTTCACCCACTTGCCGTACTTTTACTGTATAATCGTCATTGTGGCGGGCATAGTAGATGCCTTGTGGCACCGGATAGATGACAATTTCTGCCTGTATAACTCCTGAAGTCATTACAAGTAAAAATGTAAGCGCTATTCGTATCAATCTATTCATTTTGAATTATTCATTTATTGTGCATACATCAATGTACCGAGTCCAAGTACATCATACCCACCAGAGTTAGCATCATAATAACCGCCGCCGCCTTCTATTCCTACATATTCGGTAGCAATCTTAGTATATTTGAGATTATCATCCGAGATGTTTTTTATCCCTTTGTAATGATAGTAAGGCAACGCCCATATCGCACGTTTGATCCATTTACCGCCACCAAGTGTTGTTTGTTCTTCCGGAATCGGATATCCCCATTGACTCTGTTTTTGCCATATATAAGTAGTATATGGTACAGTCTCATTGGTATAATTACAGCAAGCGGCATATTCGCAGGCCCGTAGGAAGAGATTATCATCATAAGCAAAGAAATCGTCTCCCTGGCTCCATGCCAACTGACAAATAATTCCCATCAATCCGACACACATCAACGTGTGCCCTTGGTCACGTCCACTTTCCTGCCATTGAGCAAAGTTATAGTCCGGTGCATAATCGTGATAGATAGCACGACGTAAACGTCCGTTTGTATCACCTGTCTGCAAATGGGCGATACCTTCATTATAAATATCACGACGATCGGTTACAATGCCGATAGCCATTTTAGCCGCTATATTACAAAGACACCAGTTAGCCCAATAATGTAACGCATTCGTATCGTGATGACGTTTCAGAAAATCATCATTAGCAGGATAGAACACTTTAAGCAACCAATTCTGGAACGCTGCGAAGTCCGCACGATCCCATCCTCCATAATCCCTCAATAATTCACCGGCAATAGCAAATTCATAACCATAAAGTCCTGCAGCAAGCGATAAATTCGTATTACCTGTTACACCTACACAAGTCTGTACCCACTTATTCAGATTCTCCACCGCTTTTGCCGCATATTCATCATCTTGTTCAATTTTCCAACGAAGCGCTTGCTGATATACAATAGTGGCCCCTCTGGCTGCATTCATGTAATTTTCATCTCCTGAAATACCTCGTTTAATCCATTCTGTAGGATAAGTATCTGCCGTCTTCTGCGAAAACTGGCTTTCTACTAATAATTCC
>USSR01000602.1 GCA_900557355.1 uncultured Bacteroides sp. | reverse complement strand
GCCTGAACTGGAAATATTGAAGGATACGGAGTTGTTCCTGCATATTTCCGTGTCCTTCTTCCCGGTTTTGGGATTGCTCTGTATTCTGCGATATACCATCCAGGGAGCGGGATATACCAATCTTGCTATGCTTTCCGGAGTTTCCGAAATGATAGCACGTGTGCTGGTAAGTCTTTATGCAGTGCCCGCTTTCGGCTATCTTGCGGTCTGCTTCGGTGATCCGACGGCATGGATTGCGGCTGTCCTGTTCCTGGTGCCGGCATTTATTTTTGTATATCGGAGGTTGCTTCGGATGAGGAGAGAACAGTGAGTATAATTTCTGTAGCTCCTTCCGGTGTCTGTGCTATTTGCATTATGTTTTTCGCAAAATGTATATTTTGTGTGTTCCTCTTCCTTTGTAATCAATACCGGTTTCGGGCTGCGCAATCCACTCTTTCAATTCGCGTGAAGCACTGGTCTTCAACAATCCGGTCAGCTGGCAATAGTCGGAGAGTGTCATGAAAGCATTCTGGCGTAGATACTCTTTAGCTCGTTCCAATCGTTCTTGCGGCGAGAACATTTGTGATGATTGCCGGAACTTCTCGGAAGAGCGCTTCAGCTGACAGTGGCGGGATGTTCTGTGCAGTAATTCTTTATCTACTTTGAAATGGATGTCTTTCAGGCAGATGCTTACGGCATTTCGCTTGGTGTCATCTTCTTCGCCACTTTCCCGTTCGCGCCCTTTCATTAGTCCTAAGGCAGGGGTAAAGACGCCTAAGTTTTCAATCTTTACCGAGTAACCTTGTCCCATCTGGTAGGCAATTTCATCGGTGATGGCTTGTATCAGTCCTACGATATCGCCTTTGGTGAAAGATGAGGCATAGGACACTTTATCGGCGATGGCTTCTAAGTCCACCTGTCCGTATAATTTTATGCGTGGATAGAAGATTCTTTTGCCTTCTTCGTTGGGCAGGTTGAGTTCCTGCATGTTGTATTCTGCCATGAAATGATAAGATAATTAAGTTATTGGGATATTGTTTGCCAAAGTTTGTTTCAAGGCTGCGGATGTGTGTCCTTATTTTGCGGATGTCAGTTCCAAAGCTTGGAACAAATGTTCCAAGTGCGAAGATAAAGTTTATTCCTAACACTTACAATTTTTTCAGTAAGTAATAAGAAAGTTTTCTGTTAAGTGTTTGGATGTTTTTTGTTAATGGTTTGAATGGGAGATATGTATGTACAAAATAGCGTGAATATATAATTTTGTTATAGGCAGTAGGAGTGGCATTGGGAAAAACGTTATCTTTGGATCATAAAAGTAAAAGGTATGAGCCGTAACTTAAAAGCAATAACTATGTACGAATGGGCTAATGAAATGAACTGTGCCGTAACCGTATGTGATACAGAGGGAGTCATTCTCTATATGAATGAGAAAGCATGTCGCACGTTTGCCAAACATGGCAATCTGATAGGTAAGAATCTATTTGATTGTCATAACCCGCAATCGCAGGACAAGATACGTGAACTGCTTGAAACGGGAGGTGTCAATGCTTATACCATTGAGAAGAACGGAATCAGGAAGATGATTTATCAGACGGCATGGAAACAAGATGGTGTGGTGGGAGGTCTGGTAGAGATTTCGATGGAGATACCTGGAGAGATGCCCCACTATGTGAGGAAATGAATAGTAAAATGGAAAGGTGATCATGCATGATGTGTTGCGAAGGCACTGAACGAAAAATCATACATATAGATATGGATGCGTTTTACGCATCCGTAGAGCAACGTGACAATCCCGAGTTGCGCGGAAAACCTATTGCAGTGGGGTATGCGGAAGAACGGGGAGTAGTGTCGGCTGCCAGTTATGAGGCACGTCGCTATGGAGTACGTTCGGCCATGGCGTCGACGAAAGCAAAACGGATGTGCCCACAACTTATCTTTGTTCACGGACGGATGGAAGTGTATCATGAAGTCTCCCGGCAAATCCATGAAATTTTCCACGAATATACAGATATCATTGAGCCACTGTCACTGGATGAGGCTTTTCTGGATGTGACAGAGAATAAGCCCGGTATTTTGTTGGCTGTAGATATTGCCAAGGAAATCAAGCAGAAAATACGGAATGAACTGAACTTGGTGGCATCTGCCGGTATATCCTACAATAAGTTTTTAGCGAAGATAGCGTCCGATTATCGTAAGCCGGACGGGCTGTGTACCATCCATCCCGATCAGGCGATGGATTTTATTGCGCGTCTGCCTATCGAGAGTTTTTGGGGGGTAGGCCCGGTGACGGCAAAGAAAATGCACTCATTGGGTATTCATAACGGCGAACAGTTGCGTGCATGTTCGCAGGCTATGCTGCTGCGTGAGTTCGGGAAGGTAGGAGCATTGTATTATGATTGTGCCCGGGGAATCGATCTTCGTCCGGTAGAGGCGGTACGTATCCGTAAGTCCATTGGGTGCGAACATACCTTGGAGAAGGATATTTCGCAACGCTCATCGGTTATTATCGAACTGTATCATGCGGCAGTGGAACTGGTAGGACGTCTGGAACATAATGATTTCAAGGGAAATACACTGACGTTGAAAATCAAATTCCATGATTTTAGTCAGATAACCCGGAGCATAACTCAATCCAAAGAACTAATTACTCTTGATGTGATCCTGCCTTTGGCTAAACAACTGCTGAAGGAGGTGGATTATGAACATCATCCCATCCGGTTGATAGGGCTTTCCGTTTCCAATCCACGGGAAGATACCGGGGAAAAAGGCGTTTGGGAACAGTTGAGCTTTGAATTTAGTGATTGGAAGTAGGTGGCTATTTGCGGGCTTGTTCGTTTATAGTTTCTTTTATGGATGATTTTGTACCCAACTACGGATAATTGAATACCTCCGTTTTACCGTAACTTACGTATCTTTGCCTCATCACAAAAAAGAAATCTAACTTTTTAATATCATGAAGAGAAACACATTTTATCGTATTATTATTTCCTTCTGCCTGCTTTTCATGGCAGGTATTTCCGCACATGCATATACAGAACGAAATCTTTTGCAAAAAGCTGCCGGTAGTGAAGAACTGCTGAAGGAGGTATTGGTGATGAATCAGAAATGGGTACCTTATCCTGCTTATACCGACCGTGCCGGTTGGGACGAATTGCTGGGTACCAATAAAGAAAATCTGATTCGTTCCGGAGAGAAAATGCTTAATTACGAATGGAAAGTAATCCGCGCCACCGACTATCTGGAATATGAACGCAGTGGCGAACGGAACATTATGCAAAATCCCTATGAGGCCAACCGGAAAGCAATCAACATCCTGATGCTTGCCGAACTTGCCGAAGGAAAAGGGCGGTTTATCGACCAACTGATAAATGGAGCATTTTATAGTTGCGAGATGACTTCCTGGGTACTTTCTGCCCATCTGGTACGTCAGACCACCAAACGCTCTCTGCCCGATTATCGCGAACAGGTGATTGATCTGGGTTCGGGAAACTTCGGTTCCATGTTGTCGTGGGTATATTACTTCTTCCATGATTCTTTCGATAAAATAGATCCTGTAATCTCTCAACGCTTGCGTCATACTTTGCAGGAGCGTATTCTCGATCCTTATATGAACAATGACCGGGAATGGTGGATGGCTTTCCAATGGAAACCGGGAATGATTATCAATAATTGGAATCCCTGGTGTAACTCCAATGTATTGCAATGCTATCTTTTATTAGAGAATGACCGTGATCGTCTGGCAAAGGCTGTTTGGCGCAGCATGCAGTCGGTAGACAAGTTCATCAATTTTGTAAAGGCTGATGGTGCTTGTGAAGAAGGTCCTTCTTATTGGGGACATGCAGCCGGGAAAATGTATGATTATCTCCAGATACTTTCGGATGGAACAGATGGGAAAGTATCTCTTTTCAAGGAACCGATGATTCGCCGGATGGGAGAATATATCAGTCGTACGTATGTAGGAAACGGTTGGGTAGTGAACTTTGCGGATGCTTCTGCCAAGGGTGGAGGTGATGCACCGTTGATTTACCGTTATGGTCGTGCAGTTGGCAGTGAGGAAATGATGCAGTTTGCAGCCTATCTACTGGATGGTAAACGTCCTTCTGTGCCTTTGGGTAATGATACTTTCCGCTCCTTGCAGTCCATATTATGGAATGGAGAACTGGAAAAGACGGCCGCTGCTCATACCATACCGGCTTGTACTTGGTATCCTGAAACGGAATTCTGCTATCTGACCAATAAGTCCGGTTGGTTCCTGGCTACGAAAGGCGGATTCAATAATGAAAGTCATAATCATAATGATGTAGGCACATTTTCATTGTATGTCAATACGATACCTGTGCTGATTGATGCGGGGGTAGGAACTTATACACGTCAGACGTTCAGTAGTGAACGTTATACCATCTGGACCATGCAAAGTAATTACCATAACTTGCCTC
>USSR01000601.1 GCA_900557355.1 uncultured Bacteroides sp. | reverse complement strand
TTGCGTGTCGGCAGGTCAAATGTGTAGAAACCGTTTACACCTTGCGTAGAGATCATTTTGGTATAGAATTGTCCTCTCGGATTATACAATTCCAATGCTACGGGGTGTTTATCCGGAATCCTTTTTTCACGGTCTTCCATAATAAAGCTTACATGCAGCGTATCTCCCGGTCGCCATACCCCTCTTTCGCCATAGACGAATCCCTTCAATCCTTTCTGAATGTCTTTTCCGCCTACATCGAACCGGCTGACAGATTGTTCTTCGCCATCTGCCACACGAACGTAAGCTTTCTGCTTCTCTACTTCGGTTACCACAATGAAAGGAACACCTTGCGGAGTGATTTCCGTAAATCCTTCACTATTCGTTTCACCGGTTCCGATGACTTGCAACTGGAAGTTGTAAACAGTTACTTTAGCTTTCTCCATCGGTTTGGTATCCAGGATATTGCTTACGGCAATCCATAGCTTGTTCAGTGAATTCCGTTTTACAATCATTCCTATATTGGAGGCAAATACGTTGCACGATGCTGCCCGGTCAGAGTCCATATAGTAGGAGGGATGGCAAGGATTGTTACGTTCCCGCCAGTTATACTGACTCCAGTCCATCTTTATGTTACCATTATAGTAGAAATAAGTTTCCGGTGTATCCCATTCTGCTTCATTTTCTTCGAAAGTACTATTTCCGCTGACTTTTGTCAATCCCTCTGAAGCAGTATTGTCTGCAAAGCTCATCACTTGTTTTTCTGTCCCGCTGCAAGGATAAGCAGAGTATTCTTGCCGGAAAGAAAGTATGACACGGTAGATAGCACCCGGTTCCTGCCGAATCAGTCCGGCAAGGTCTATTGAATAGTCTTCCCATCGGTGTACGTCTTTTGTGCTGTCCTTACTCAGCCACAATGTGTTTTGGTAAACCAATCGTCCGGAACGGCGCAGTTCACTGGCGGATGAGAGCGTATTGGTCTGCATGAACATCAGTACATTGTTTTCAAAAATACGGATCACGCTTAAATCTACCGCATAGAGATTGACTGCCCGGAACGGGATGATCAAACTTTTGGAGTCGGGCAGGATAGCGGCTGATGTAGACATACTCACTTGTGGTTTCAGATTCAGTTCGCTGAATGCGATGGAGTGTGACTTTCCGAGCGATTTATCTCGGCTGTTTTTCACTCCTTCATGTATCTTCAAAGTCAGTTTGCTCAGTTGATTGGCTTCAAAGTAGATGTATACTTTATTATTCTCCACTTGAAATATAGAAGATGATACTTCGGGGATTTCAATCAATCCGTTCAGGTCTTGTGTGGTAGAAACAGGATCGGAGAATACTATTTCAATTCCATTTTCCGGTTCGTCAATGCGTTTGGCAGAGAGGAAACGGAAATCATTCTTGGCAGGGATCAGTACGTTTTCTGCCAGTTTGCGGTCGATTCCTGCAGGACTGCCATTGGCGGTGATTTCCAACTGATAGTCTTCCGCTTCGCGGATGACACCGGCTATTTCAAACTGATAGCGTGTCGAATGATCTGTCGGAGTGATACTGGCCGGATAGCTTTGGCCGTTTCCGCCTTTGGCAGAGAGTATTTCCTCAACTGCTTCTTTGGGAGTGGCATCACTGAAACGTACTTCGCCTTTCAGCGTCACCAGGTCGCCATGGCTATCTATGTCGATGGTTGTCAGCGGTTCAACATATAGTGTGAAATTGGGCTCCTGTACTCTGAAAGAGAATTTGAATTCTTTCAGGCGACTGTCCACTTCTACAAACCGACCTAATTGGAATGTACCTTCATAGAATTCTCCCGGCTTTAAAGTTCCTGGCTCAGGAACGAATTCAATCGTATTGTTGCTGACCCAATAGGCTTTACCCTTCAGAGATGGGGAGAAACTGAATGGATTTTCTTTCAGTTCATTGTTCAAATCTACCATAGGCTGATCTTGTGTCAGTTCTATGCGTATATTCGAAGTTTGCGAGATAACTCCTCCCGTATATGCATTCACAAAAGGTGCATACTCGGCAGAAGGAACAATATCCTTTTTGCTGTTTGCACAAGAGGAAAAAACTGCGATAGTCAGTAACAGAAAGAATAGCTTGTCAGCTATACGGTGTTTAGTTCTCATTCGTTCCATAATCTAAATAGTTCTGAATAGCCAATTGTCAATTGTCAATTGAAAAGTCGTCCGCATCTTTCCATGCGGGAAATTTTTGTCTAAATTCTCTCAGTACAGAGAGGTCGAGAGTTGCGGTGGCGGTTCCTTCTTCATAGTCGGGCACGCTGGCAAGCAAATCGCCCTTTGGCGAATAAATGACACTGCCGCCACTATATGGTATTTGATTTCCATCCGTACCAATGCGATTGACGCCGCAAACATAACTAATATTTTCGAGTGCACGGGCTTGCAACAAAATATCCCACACCCGACGGCGGGGAACGGGCCAGTTGGCAACGTATATCAGAAGATCATATTCATTATTTACGTTCCGGCTCCATACCGGGAAGCGAAGGTCATAGCAGACCAGCAGCAGTATATTCCACCCTCGGTAGGAGATGACAGGGCGTTGGCTACCCGCTGTAAAATGTTCTGTTTCCTGCCCCATGCGAAAGAGGTGTCGTTTATCGTAATAATAAGCTTCTCCTTCGGGAGTCAGAAAAAAAGCACGGTTGTAGCAAGGGGTGACTGGGAGAGAGGCGTTACTTTCATCACAGGCTATGTAACTGCCCGTAATAGCCAATTGGAATTCTGCCGCCCATTGACGCAGGGTTGAGATTGTTTCACCAGATACCGGTTCAGCCAACCTCCGGCTGTCCATACTGAAACCGGTAGAGAACGTTTCGGGCAAGACAACAATCTCCGCTTCTCCACGGAGCTTTATCAGCTTTTCCCGGAGCAAGCGGAGATTTTCTTGTTTATCTTCCCAAACAATATTTGTCTGTAATAGAGTTACGCGCATACTATAAAAAATCAGTTTTAATCCTATCCATTGAAGGGAGAAAATTCTTCCCCCTACCAAGTCCGTGTCAAGTCCGTACCAAGTCCGTACCAAATCCGTAGTCTTAGACACGGAGCAAACACGGACTTGATATGGTTCGGGTCATATCCGTATAATTTGCGTAATCCTGCAGTTGAAACTTAAATGTTTCCTAAAGCAAAGTTCTTCGGGTTCTTCCCTTTGAAATCTTTATAATAGAGCTTTACCTCGCGCATATCCTTTTCGATATCTCCCGACGGCATGATCGCCTTTGTCGCAGAAATCGTTTTGGTGGTATAATCAATACCTATCATTACAATAGGCACTTGCGCTTTCAATGCAATAAAATAAAATCCTTTTTTCCAATTCGGATTTGCCTTACGGGTGCCTTCCGGTGTAATAGCAAGCTGGAATTTCTTGCTTCTGGCGAATCTTGCCGCCATCTGGTCTACTAATGATGTTTTACGTCCCCGATCCACCGGTATGCCACCCACGGCTTTGAATATTAGTCCCAGCGGAAAGAAGAACCATTCTTTTTTCATCATGAAGCAGGTTTTCCGCCCGATAGCTCCGTAAAATAGTTTGCCGATAAATAAATCCCAATTAGATGTATGAGGTGCTGCAGTTATCACACATTTATCATAATCCGGCACCGTCACGTTTGTCTTCCATCCCAAAATGCGATAGTAGATAAAGCTATATATTGCTTTTTTCATTCCCGGTGCTTACTTCAGATTACCGATAGCGTCAATAATTGCGTCTACTTCTTTATTAAAGTCTTCGCGGAATTTCTTGTAGAAACCTTTTACATTTCCCGGTTCGGTATGGCTGATGCGGCTGATAAATTCATCTTGCATACTCAGGATTTTACCCATCAGTTCGTCAGCTTTTGCTTTATCGGTTCCGGGTACGTATAAGCTGTTTACCAAACACTCCATGAACAGTTCACCTGCGATATAATTGACGTTTTTCTTAAGTTCTCTTCTACTTGCCATAATCTTTACGTTTTAAGTGAATAAATTGAAATATTTCCGGTAAAGATAAGTACTTTCCACGGTATAAACCAACATTTCATATTTTTTTTGATGTGCGCTTCCTTTCATAATTCAGAAAAAAACACGAAATTTGCGACGCTTTTGAACGAAACTTTACTAACACCTTTAAATAATTAGATAAAATGACAAAAAGTGCATTGCAAATTGCAAGGGCTGCTTATCAGCCCAAACTTCCGAAAGCGCTGAAGGGTGCCGTTAAGGCGGTAGCTGGAGCAGCTACTCAATCTGTAGCCGATCAGGAAGCTATCCAAAAATTGTTCCCTAATACGTACGGAATGCCTTTGATCAAGTTTGAGGCTACTGACGAAGTGGTTAACTTCCCTGCTATGAATGTGGGCGTTATCCTTTCCGGTGGTCAGGCTCCCGGCGGTCACAATGTGATTTCCGGTATTTTCGAC
>USSR01000600.1 GCA_900557355.1 uncultured Bacteroides sp. | reverse complement strand
TTCACCTTTACAATCATTTCAGCTGCGGCATACGTAGCTTCGATGGTTGGCAGCATTTTCGCACCCACTGCAGTGTACTCTTCATCAGGAAAACCGCTGTTTGTACCGGCAGACGCCTGTACATACACTGTATGACCTCTTTTCACCAACTCGGCTACTCCGGCAGGGGTCATTCCTACACGGTTCTCGTTGTTTTTGATTTCCTTAGGTACTCCGATAATCATAACCTTACAATTTTAATTGGGGGTTAAACATGTCGCAATGTAGCGATTTCCGTGTTTCGATGTACTTTGAGAGTAGGTGTTTTACAACAGTATTTTTATACAGGTTTTAATCTGACTTAATCGGATGCCCGCTGAGTTTCAATATTTTGCTCAGGAGGTTGTTCATGTATGAATATGAAATGATTAGTGCCTGTACCAGTCATATTTTTTTTCCTGGTCATCTGTTTTATTCTCTTTTTGCAGTTGCTTTTGTGCCTTGTGTAAACGACGTATGGTGATAATCATTATTATAAAGCCTATGGCAATAAGTATTGCTAAAACAAGGCATGTGTAGGTGAAAGTTGTATGGGTCATTGATGTTTATATAAGTGTTTATTATATAGTTTGCGTTGCAAAGATATGTCTTTTGGGGAATTATGCAAGTACAATTATGATATTTATTGCGGCAAAGATGGGGATATTTTTTATCTTTGCCTGCGTTTAAAAACAAAGATTACACCTATGAATAGATATACCAAATCTACTATATATTTATCTTTTTTATTTTTGTTCGGTGGGGTGCAGATTCCTGCCGCTGTTCATGCACAGGATGCTACCTTTACTCCGCCTTTCGATTTCCCCATTACTTTTTCCGGGAACTTCGGTGAAATACGTGCCAATCACTTTCATGGCGGACTGGATTTTAAAACAGGAGGCACTATCGGTAAGCCGGTGCATGCCTTGGCCGAAGGATATATTTCGCGTATCCGTGTCACACATGGTTCGGGTTATGTGCTTGATGTAGCCTATAATAACGGATATAAAACCATCAACCGACACCTTAGTACTTTTGTGGGCGATGTAGCCCGTAGGGTAGAAGACTTGCAATATGAAAAGGAGTCATGGGAAGTGGAGATTACACCCGAACCGGGTGAATATCCTGTAAAGGCAGGGCAAGTTATCGCTCTGAGTGGTAACACCGGTTATTCTTTCGGTCCACACCTGCACTTGGATGTGTTTGAGGCGGATACGGACGATTATATCGACCCGTTGCCCTTCTTTAAGAAGAAAGTGAAAGACAATACGGCTCCTCGTGCCGAAGGCATTATGCTCTTTCCACAGCCGGGCAGGGGAGTAGTGGGAGGAAATCAGAGGCATCAGGCTTTTCCACTTAATCCCAAACAGCCGATTACTGCCTGGGGACTGATAGGATCAGCTATTCGTGCCTATGATTATATGGACGGAGTGAGCAATCGTTATGGAGTACATACTGTCATTCTGGAAGTAGATAGTGTGGAAGTATTCCGTAGTGTGGTAGACCGTTTCTCGGAAAACGAAAACCGGATGATAAATTCGTGGACGTACGGGCAGTATATGAAGTCTTTCATCGAGCCTGGAAATACATTGCGTATGCTGCATGCTCCCAATGGTAACCGGGGATTGATTGAGATCAATGAAGAACGTCCCTATCACTTTGTTTATACGCTGAAAGATGCATTGGGAAACACTTCAAGAGTGCGTTTCACCGTACATGGAAAGCGTACGGAAATAAAACCTGTGGAATACCGGGAGAAATATGTTTTTCGCTGGGATAAGGTGAATATTCTGCAAGAACCTGGCTTGAATCTGATCATCCCCCGAGGTATGCTCTATGACGACGCATACCTGAATTATACTGTACGGGCTGATAGTGGGGATATCGCTTTCACCTATCAGTTGAATGATACACGCATACCTCTGCATGGCCGTTGCGAATTGAGTATCGGACTGCGTCATCGTCCGTTAGAAGATACGACGAAATATTACGTGGCAGGTGTGAGTAGCCGTGGCAAGAAGTATAATATCGGTGGCAGATATGAAGATGGTTTTATGAAAACCACTATCCGTGAATTGGGTACTTACACTGTTGCCATTGATACCATACCGCCTAAAATTACTCCGCTTAATCCGAAACAGTGGGGAGGTACAGGGCGCATCGTATTCAAAGCAAAAGATGAAGAGACCGGTATCAGCAGTTACCGCGGAACCATAGACGGCAAGTATGCCTTGTTTGGTAAACCCAATTCCATCAGTGGGAATCTGGTGTGCAAACTCGACCCGAATCATGTAAAAAAGGGAGGCAAGCATGTTGTGGAGATGACTGTAACGGATGGATGCGGGAATCAGACAACAGAAAAGTTTGA
Source organism: uncultured Bacteroides sp. (assembly GCA_900557355.1). Taxonomy (GTDB): domain Bacteria; phylum Bacteroidota; class Bacteroidia; order Bacteroidales; family Bacteroidaceae; genus Bacteroides. Next base: position 2,032 of record USSR01000600.1, on the reverse strand, counting down.
GTTTGTCTGGTAAATAACCCTGTGTCTGAACTTTGTCATCTCCGTACCATCTCCGTGTCTATAACTACGGACTTGACACGGAGTTGGTACGGAGTTGATACGGACTTGGTAGGTAGCTGCTTGTATGCGACATTTGATTTAATAATTAATATAACTGAAGTATGAAAAGTAAAAGACTGACTCTTTCCGTCTTAGGTATGGTAGTAGCCGTGGCAAATGCATTGGCTTGTACCAATCTTATTGTAGGTAAAAATGCCTCTACAGACGGTTCTACCATCGTTTCTTATTCTGCCGACTCCTACGGGTTGTTCGGTGAGTTATATCATTATCCTGCCGGTGTACATAAGAAAGGCACTCTGATGGATGTGCATGAGTGGGATACCGGCAAATATCTGGGCCGGATAGAGCAAGCTCGCCAGACTTACAATGTTATTGGTAACATCAACGAATTCCAGCTTACCATTGCCGAGACTACTTTTGGAGGTCGTCCGGAATTGGTGGATACTACTGGTATTATTGATTACGGTAGTCTGATTTACCTGGGATTGCAACGTGCCCGTACTGCCCGTGAAGCCATTAAGGTGATGACCGATCTTGTACAGGAATACGGCTATTACAGCAGTGGTGAGTCTTTCACTATTGCCGATCCTAATGAGATCTGGATTATGGAAATGATAGGTAAAGGCCCTGGTGTGCGTGGTGCCGTATGGGTAGCTGTACGTATCCCGGATGATTGCATCTCTGCTCATGCCAACCAGTCCCGTATCCATCAGTTCGATATGAACGACAAGAATAATTGCCTTTATTCTTCCGATGTGATTTCTTTTGCCCGCGAAAAAGGTTACTTTACCGGCGTGAATAAGGATTTCAGTTTTGCAGATGCATACGCTCCTCTGGATTTCGGTGCACGTCGCTACTGTGAAGCCCGTGTATGGAGCTATTTCAATATGTTTACCGACCGTGGAGAAGAATTTCTTCCGTATATAGAAGGTAAAACCGATCAGCCAATGCCGCTTTATCTGAAAGCAAACCGCAAAATCTCCGTACAGGATGTGAAGAATGCCATGCGCGATCATTATGAAGGTACTCCGCTGGATATCAGCAAGGATTTCGGTGCAGGCCCTTACCACACACCTTATCGTCTTTCTCCACTTTCTTTCAAGGTGAACGATCAGGAATATTTTAATGAACGTCCTATTTCTACCCAGCAGTCCGGTTTTGTTTTTGTATCTCAGATGCGTTCTTCTATGCCCGACGCTATCGGTGGTGTACTTTGGTTCGGTACGGATGACGCCAACATGACGGTGTTCACACCTGTATATTGCTGCACGGATAAAGTGCCTGTATGCTACTCACGCGTAGATGGTGCCGACTATATCACTTTCTCATGGAATTCTTCTTTCTGGATTTTCAATTGGGTGGCGAATATGGTTTATCCTCGCTATGATCTGATGATTGAGGATGTACGTGCAAGCCAGTCGGAGATGGAAACTACTTTCAATGATGCGCAGGAAGGTATTGAATCAGCAGCTTCCAAACTATATACCAAAGATCCCGCCCAAGCAAAAGCATTCCTGACTAACTATACAAATATGACTGCACAAAGCACACTTGATACCTGGAAACGTTTGGGTGAATTCCTTATCGTAAAATACAATGATGGTGTAGTGAAGCGTATGAAAGATGGTAAGTTCGAACGTAATTCCATCGGTCAGCCGGCAGGTGTGATACGTCCCGGATACCCGAAAGAATTCCTGGAAGAGTATGTTAAACAAACCGGTGACCGCTATAAAATGCCGGAATAATGCCCTGTTGCAGATTTCACAGGAACTTCATTTCTCCTGTGAAATCTGTACAATACAGTGTAAATCTTTCATGAAAATGTAGGATATTTGAACTTATTCGCCTACATTTGTGTCTTACAAATAACAGATATATTTTAACCTCTAAAATAACAATAATTATATGGAGAATCAGGAACTTATCAAACAGGTAACTGAGAAAGCCCAGAGATGGCTCACCCCGGCATAAG
>USSR01000599.1 GCA_900557355.1 uncultured Bacteroides sp. | reverse complement strand
GAAAAGATGGGGGAGGATTCTGTTCAGGGAGGGATTAAGTTCTAAAAGAACTTCGGAAGAAGAAAGTAACCAGCGTTCGTGCCACATGGCTTTATGCCCTGCTGCACAGCGACTACGAAGCATTTTCTCCGGAATTGTGTTCCCTGTAACCAAACCTGTCATCCAATCACAATGCTCTGTCCATGAATAAACAGCCTCTTTTACCCTAGAATTAGTATTAATGACATGTAAAACTTTTGACCATACCCATTCTGAAGAATAAGTACCTCCTTCGTAGAGTAAATAGTCAAGATTACGTTCCTTCATGAGAGCGTTTATCTGCTCGGCTTCACGAACCGCCGTATGGTCTTTCCAAAGGATAAACATGGCATCCGGCTCTTCTGCAAATTCAGGATTCAAGGCTAATGGCATCCCATTGCAATCAGTCAATGCAGGTGTACTGCCGGTGGTGTCAAAACATAACCCACAAATAGAAGCTATCTCCTCTTCTGTCAGATGGGATAAAGCAGTGTGCACAGCTTCTGTCATAGATTCAATATAATCCAGCGGATGCTGGCGATACCGATTGCTCTGTGCATCGCAGTAAAGACCTGCTTTCCAACGGGGATAGAAACTTATCCCCGTAGCAACTTCATCTCCATTGCGCACATCCACTATTAATGCCCGGCAGGAATCCGTACCAAAATCAAGTCCAATGACATATTTCTTATTAGATTCTATCATGTGAATTCTTATTTAATTGCTAATTCCTGTTTTCTTGCAATGAAATATCCATAGTAAGCAATAACCGCAAAAGCTATAGCCGGAACAATATATGCAGCCATAATGCTACCGGTCTGATCAGACACAATTCCTTGGATTTGAGTCAAAAGCGCCGCACCTGCAATGGCCATTACCATGCCCGAACCTCCGATTTTAGTATCTTCTCCCAAGCCTGTAAGCCCAAAGCCATAAATGGTTGGGAACATCAGTGACATACATCCGGAAATACCCATCAGACAATATACCCCGAAACTGCCCTTACCGAACATGGCACCTACACAGCATAGCACGGCAAGAATGGCAAGACCTATCAAAAGTTTGTAGGCTTTCACATACTTCATCATTCCGGTACATAGGAAGCGCATAGCGACAAAGAGGATAAGTGACATGATGTAGTAAGTTGCAGCAGCCTGTTCGGCTGTACGAGGCAACAAGTCATTCAATCCAAGCCATTCGCAACCATTATAGAATGCGGCAGATACAGGTTCTACATTGCGCAAGGCATCTACAACAGCATCGGCAGAAGCCGCATTGCCCAGAGAAGCCAACACACCGTCAAAATCCAACTGCTGCATAGCATAGCGGATGACAAATGACCACACGGCTATCTGTGCACCTACATAGAAGAATTGCGCAACTACGCCCCACACATAATTCTTATTTTTCATGAGCCTGCGGAAAGTGGCGCCAAATTCAACCTTTTCTCCCTTTTCACTAAGATTAGGCATTTTGGTAATCCAAATGGCGACTAAAAGAACCAACATCACCAATCCAAGCACTACATAAGCCATAGTGACAGCACTTAATTCCTGACCTTGGATGGCAGCCAATTCACTAGCCGGGAGCTGGCTACGTTCTGAAGCAGTCATCATGTTCAATTGCGAAAGAATGAAAATCTGACTAATCACCACTCCCGTAATTGCTCCAAACGGATTGAATGCCTGCGATAGATTTAAGCGACGTGTAGCTGTACTCTCAGGACCAATTGCCAATACATACGAATTGGTTGATGTTTCCAATACGGAAAGTCCGGCAAAAAGAACAAAAATGGCCAGCAGGTACATGAAGAAACTGAACTCAACGTTTATTCCGGAGCAAAGCATTGCCGGATAGAACAATAAGGCACCCAAAGCATACAAACCAAGTCCCAACATAACACCGGACTTATAAGTGTACTTCTTGATAAATAATGCACCCGGAATGGCACAGCATCCATAGCCCAATAGATAACACACCACTTGTATCCAGGCAGTTTTCGAATCACTGATACTCATGATTCGCTTGAATGCGGCGAGCATGGTATCCGTAAGATTATTCGGCACAGCCCAGGCAAAGAACAGCGTGGTGAGCAGAATGAACGGAAAGAGGATTCCTTTCGGTATTATTCGATTCGATTCCATACGAATTTTGATATTATATAGTTACCCTATTGAAACTTTGTCTTAATTACATTCAAATCTGCTCCGAATAATTTCTGTACGATAGGAGCCAACTGTCCGTCTTCACCCTGTATGTGGATTACTTTCTGTGTATGTACCAACGATGCACCCGGTACAAGTTCCGCTCCCGGAGAAGATGTTTCAATCTCATAGAAAGGTCCCATGATAGAGCCGTCTTCCACCGGACCGTCATTATAAGAGTTGATAACATCACCCGCAAACGGGTCTTCCTGTGGTCCCCATTGTCCATTCACATAAGCTGAGGGAGTTTCGGGCAGACTGCACCACAAGATAGTCAGTACACCTTTTGACGAGTCATAACTTCCGCACAGGCTTGTTGCGCGTGAGGCCGGCAATCCTAACTTTGAGCGATATTTTCCATCTATTTTAAAATAGATGATACCCTCCTCTTTGGTTAACCTGTCTGCCGGGATTTTTCCGAAATACTCATCATTTACAATCGTTCCTTCCGCATCTTCCTTATATGGAATAAAGACAGTGGTAGTAGGTGTGGGATTAAAACAGCCGAGCATCCATACCGACACCAGTCCGCCCTCTCTTGTCCATGCGTTATCACCCGTATTAGTAATCTTATTCTCACTCTTATAAGCTACTATTTTCATATCTGGTGAAAGTTGTATGCCGAAATCCGCAGCCACTTCATCTGTATTCATCAATGACACCGTACGGTCGATATTCATGTCGAAAGTAGTACCTGAAGCATTTGTCAGACGGGTGTCCTTCACGAAATGAACACTGCTATCATCCTGTGACTTAATGGCAAAGGCTTCCGTGTCGAGCACAGTGGGAACTACCCAGTTATCATAAACCTGCTCCTGTCCTTCCTTAAAATAGAGCGAGAACGGGCCGCCTTCGGGACCCAACCAGAAACGCTCTTCACCTCCTACTGGATTGAACTGTGGGCTGACCTTTCCCTCACGAATAAAGCGGTAGTTAATCCATCCATAGCTATCGCCCTCGTCACCGGAAGCCGAAGTAGTCATCACCCGTCCCTGCCATGCCGGAACAATCATGACTTTAGAATTTCCATCGGCAGAAACCAGTTCAGTGTATTCTATGCCATTCTCTTTCAGGAATTGGGCATCATAAGCATAACTTCCCATCTTAACTTCTTTTTGTCCGCTGCAAGATGCGAGTAACGTAACCGCACCTACAAGCAGAGTGTTTTTCAAATTGATTAGTTGCAACATAATTCTCAAGTTTTTCATTTATAGAGAGGTCCGTAATTTTTGCAAGCTCTATAATCACTGCCTTCCACGTCTTCACCAAAAGCAGACCATGCGCTGGGGCGGAAAATATTTTCCTCAGGAACATTGTGCATGCATACGGGAATACGGAGCATGGAAGCCAGTGTAATCAAATCAGCACCCGTATGACCATAGCTGATAGCGCCATGATTGGCACCCCAACGATTCATAACGGTATATACATCGCGGAAACAACCTTTACCCGTCAGGCGTGGAGCAAAGAAAGTGGAAGGCCATGTACGGTCGGTACGCTCATTGATAGCCTTGAAAACATCTTCATCCAGATTAACCGCCCAACCTTCAGCTATCTGAAGTACAGGTCCCTGTCCTTTTACAAGATTCAACCGGCACATGGTTACAGGCATTTCACCACGGGTCAGGAATTGAGAAGAATATCCACCGCCACGCATGTATTCGCGGGAAGCCGGATACCATTTGGTTGCAGCAAGGCATGCCTCAACTTCTTCCTCAGATATTTCCCAGAAAGGCTTCATTACAGGTTTTCCGTCACGGGTTTGAAGTCCTGTTCCGTCGAGCGTGCAAGAACCTGAGTTAATGAGGTGAATGAAACCATTGGCAGCTTTGCCTTCCAATTTTTTGCCGGTTACCCGTTCCACTGCCTTCGGACTCCAATAGGTACGTACGTCAGCAAATATCTGTGCCGTATTTGATAATAAATGTCCAAAAAGCATGGAAGTGCCGTTCAATGTGTCATTTTCCGTAGCAAAAGTAAATGCTTCACGAATACCGTTCCAGTCGAATGAGCTATTCAGTATAGCTTCAGTGAAGTCACCATCCGGCTTGAAGTCCGTCCACTGACGTTGTCCCTGGAAGCCTGCGGCAATGGCATTATGCCCCATTGCTTCTTCCTTAAAGCCCATTTCTGCCAATTTAGGATTACCAATCATCATGTCACGGAAAATAAGAGTCATTTTTACCACGTATTCCCAACGCGGT
>USSR01000598.1 GCA_900557355.1 uncultured Bacteroides sp. | reverse complement strand
CTTCATCAGTTCCTGCTCACGTAGAAATGATGGGATTCCTAGGAATTGGTAACAACCCGATGGTAGGATGTACAGTAGCTTGTGCGGTTGATGTTGCTCAGGCTTTAGGTAAGTAATTATAACGATTACGACATATTAAATCCCTGTAACTGATAAGGTTGCAGGGATTTTTTATTATCTATATTCTATAGATAGATGATAGTCTACTATTACTTATACACTTAATTTTCTTATTATAAATGGTTGTGGTTAGATGGTTGAATAAAGACAAAAAATGCTTGAATTTAACTCATTTGATAAAGCTAAGTACATGGCTGATTATATTTGAAATCGGGCTAAAATGAAGATGTTTTGTGTGCAATCTGTGTGCATTTTCGTACTTTTGGTAAACTGCACACAAAAATCAATCCAACCAACTAATATACAGAAAGATATATCATTTCAAAGGACATCCATAAGTCTAATTTCAAATGATAGAACAATGGTAAGAAGTTCTTTTGCAATTCTCTTTTTCATAAGAGATAGTAGAGTAAGAAAAGACGGTACGGCTTCAATAGAAGTAGTGCTAACAGTAAATGGTGAAAGATGCGCCTTTTCAACAGGAAAAAGAGTAAAATCCTCTAACTGGGACAAAGTTAAACAACAAGTAAGAGGTAAAGATGAAGAGGCCCAAAGCCTCAACAACTGCCTAAAAGCTATTAAAGCTAAACTGTATCAGAAAGAAGCTGAATTGTTAGACAGAGGTTTTATAATCACAGCGGAACTATTACGTGATGCTTACTTTGATAAAGTAGAATCCATAAAAGAGAGAAGCCTGTTTGAAGTCTTTGAAGAGCACAACAAAGAACAAGAAAAGTTAGTTGGTAATGGGGTTTCTAAAGCTACCTATTGGATATCAGTCTATACAGTCAGATTATTAAAAGATTTTGTTCAACAAAAGTACAAACGTGAAGATTTATACTTACGTGAACTAAACATAAACTTTATCCAATCCATTCACTCATTTCTAAGAGTTGATAAAGGCATGGCACAAAATTCATCTACTAAGCACTTGAAGTTATTGAAAAAGATAATCAACCTATCTGTAACCAACTCATACATAACTTTCAATCCATTTTCCACTTATAAAGTCGAAAGAGAACCTGTAGAAATTGATTTCCTAGACGAAGAAGAGCTAAGAAAAATTATCAACTTTGAAACTCCTATCTCACGTTTTGAGAAAGCAAAAGATTTTTTTCTTTTTGGATGCTTCACTGGATTAAGCTATATTGACATCAAAACGTTAATGCCAGAACACTTTGAAAAAGATAATGCAGGCAGAATATGGATAAAAAAACGAAGAGTAAAAACAGGTATACTTTCCAGAATTCCCCTACTCCCTATTGCTAAATTAATACTGGACAAATATAAAGGCAGTAGTAGAATAATACCAATCCAAGACCCAGCAGATATTAATAAATACCTAAAGGATATAGCTATACTTTGTAATATCAACAAACGAATTACATTCCATACCAGTAGGCACACTTTTGCTAGTACAGTTACTTTAGCTAATAATATTTCATTAGAGGTAGTATCGAAGATGCTAGGTCATACCAATACAAGAATGACTACTCACTACGCTAAACTTTTGGATAAATGTATAGGCGAACAAATGGATAAATTGATAGATACATTTAATTGTGAAAAATAGAATCTTCTTTAAAATAAAATGTCGCTTTGCTTTTATGGTGAAGCGGCATTTTTTTATTTTTGTGACAAAGTTTGAAAATATGGAATATCAGATAATACCAATCAATACGATAAAGCGAATCGAATCATGGATGAATAGTGAGGTGGGATTCAGCCGTTCAATGTTTCATAATGAACTGGACTATATATCTGATGTATATCTTTTGGGTAATAAGTTCCCAATGGAAATACAGGATTTGTACTTGTCAATAAAGAAGGAAGAGCAGGAGATTCCCTATCCTAATTGCGGGACAGATGAGGACAAATATGAATTTAGCATGACTGTGGGAAAGAATTTAGTCCTTGAAAGTGGTAATTTTAAAGCCGAGTATATTGAAACATTGTGGAATACATACAATAAAAATGAAGACGAAGCCTATGAACAACAAGACCAAGATGTATTTTACGCTATTCTTCTTATTGTAAGTATCTACTATAAATACACACAGACCAATGGCTATTTTGATTTTAAGGATTATATTGCTGACCCAACGCAACTAAAGTATAGTTATTCTGTCAGACCGGATATGCTACGTCTTTACAAGATGTTTCATGAGAAGAAAAAGACCAAGAGTAATATTGTCACGATTGAATATAACAAACAGAAAATAGAACTTACGAATGATGATAGTTGGTTTCTCAATATGATAACTCCGTATCTTGATAAATATTTAGGAGTTTCAACTTTGGAAGAAGCGGAAACGGAATTGGATAAAGATTATCCCAGTATAGGTAAAAGAGGGAGGAAGCGCGAAAATGCGATACTTGATACGATAACTCTTAGTATATATAACCTACTACGCCACTCATCATTTGCAGCCAAAGGTAAAGGATTAACAGATAACGAGGGGAATTTTATTCTTGAGTTACTGAAATATCTCAAACTGATTGATGAGGACAGTCCTAAAAATGACATATTGAATTTACGGGCTACAATCAGGAACTTACAAAAATATGAAGTTCGTCCAAATTGGTGGAAAATCCCCATGTGCAAAACATCCCCCAATAATCCAGTTGAATATTTAAAATCATATTGGTAAAACATATAAATAAAAAAATATTAGCCTTGCATTTATATTGCAGGGCTATTTTTTTATCTGCATATAGTTGATATTTAATGTGTTGTGTGTTGCGAGTTCACATAAAGAATTAGACATAAAAAAAGGGATTTCTTTATGTTTTCTTCTTTATTCTACAGGTTACCATTTCTCCGTAAGTTTGTAGCGTAATCAGAAGCAGTAAGGCGCCAAGTTGATGATTACTTAAAACTTAATTATTAAACAAAAAATAAAGAAAAAAAATGGAAACAATTACTACAATGAGAGTAAACGAGAATGGAAATGTTAATGTGGAAACTTTAAAAAATAGTGATAATATGGAAAATCAAGCAGGAACTATTTCAAAAAACGAAGTATTGGAAAACGCTCGCAAAATCCTAATGGAAAAAAGAAAATATCTATCAGATAATGCAGATGCAGATACCAATATTGTAAAAGCAGCTAAAACTAATGTTGCTAAGGCTGAAAAGGATTATGCGGTTGCATTGCATGATGTTAAACTTCCTACTATTTCAGTAGAGTTTTGGCAAGTGGAAGAATCTACAGAGGAAAAGGAGGTTATTAGCAAAAGAAAAGAGGATATTATTATTGCAATTTCCGATTATAATATGACTGTAACTAAAGTGAATGTTGAATTGGGAAAAGATTTGATTGGTGATGATAAATTTGAAAAAACGGCTCTGCTTGTAACGGCAGCCCAAACTTTCTATGAGGCTGATATTGAATTGAAAGACTTGAATGGTAATGTCATTCCTAAAAATACTCCAAATGTTTATGTGCCTGTTGATACAGCAAATGGATATTGGCAATGGAAAACTTATCATGAAGCCAATATCGATAGAGTGGTTAAAGATGAATCAGCTTTAATTGTTGAAAATGTCAGAATCAAGGAATTTGTATCATTGCAAGAGTTTGCAAAGTATAGAGGGGTAAATAATGTGCTAAGTAGAGGGTTTAATGGTATGGAAAAAGCAGGTAATGCGGCATTGGCTACTCAACATGAATTTTATCAAAAGATATTCCAAAAAGCTAAAGAGCTGAAGGCTAATATTAGTGTAATTACTAAATATTATAATCAAGGAAAGACCTTAAGTCTAAAAGTTTGGAATAATGCAATGCTTGGTGAGGTTGAAACTAAATTTGAATATGATTTATCAGTTGGTGATAGAATTATAGATACTTTGAAAGTTAAGGGGTTCAAGGATAAGTTTATCAAAGAACGTTATATGATTGATGCTATGACTCTGTTAGCCAAACATAAACCACAAGGTGCAGAAAGTGCAATTGGAATCGATGAAGTCATAGAAACAGTTAAGGCTTTGGATGAAGCTACCGTTAAATTCATACCAAATATAACTACTGATAAATTGAATGAAATATATTCAGCTTTGTATAGTCAGTATCTAAGGAAGCATGATATTATAGGAAAGGCAGCCTAATTCATATTATATTCTAATAGAAAGTCCATGTGACAGGTGGACTTTCTAAAATTAAGTAACATATTATTGTTGTTAAAAATGCTTTTACCTGTAAATTGCAAAAATCAGGCGACTGTAAACTATTCCATTTTAAATAGATTTAAGCCTGCATATATTTATAGATTTTTCTGTTTGTCTCTTTCAAGAGATGATTGGTATA
>USSR01000597.1 GCA_900557355.1 uncultured Bacteroides sp. | reverse complement strand
GTCTTTAGAAATGATGACACCGGAACCAAAACCTGTACGTTCAGGAGTCTGAACCTGTCGTCTTTGTGTACCACCCCGACCACCGAAGAAGTCACCGAAAAATTCAGAGAACGGATCTCTCACCTCTACTTCCTGAACTTTGGAAGCTTGAGTAGAGCGGATATGTACCACAGCGTGAACTGAGTTTTCTGCAGCTTCAGTCAAATCTACCGGTTGAGCATCAACGGCACTGTAAGCAGCCGTACGTACATTCGGATTCTGCCGGAACATATCACTAAATGCAGCAGTACTATCAGCAGGCATATTTTTTTGCAGCATCTTATAGGTGGTTAAACCTGCTACTCCTGAACTGAGAAGTACAATAGCTGCAACCCCAAGAATGTTTTTTGTTGTCTGTTTCATACTTAATTTCTATTCTTTTAATTGTTAATATTCAAATCTTGTTTAACATTTCGACGTTAAAATAACGACAAAAATCGTTCACTTATTCCGCTTGTCACTCTTTTTTGTTCTCTTTTAACAGTGAACTTTTGGGGCTTAACAGCGGTTAACGGCAAGACCTGACAATTTTACATTTATGCACGTTTACTGACGTGAAAATAAGGCAGATAGACGTTAAAACAAAGCAGACCATCTATTTATTTTCGTAGAGGAGATATATCCTTAATTATCAAGGTATTCTATATCCATGTGATAATCCCATTTCGGAAAGTAGAGATTGCCTCCCTCCCATTCCACTTCACCACGCTGGAAGTCGACGGTTTCACTGCGGGGATATTTCTTTTCGGGCATCAAAGGCATACCGTAGTCACTATTCACAATCATACGCCAGGAGTCGATGCCCCCCAGGAAGAAATATTCTTCGTCTGCATTACGGGCGAAAGTAGGAATACCAAATGACTGATCTACAGGTACCCAACCGATACCTTCAAAATAAATCTCTGCCCAGTCATGCAGATTCCACGCTTTGGGATGCATCATGAAACCGCTTTGAAAATGTGCAGGAATGCCACTGATACGACAAAGTGTAATGAACAACAGACTGACCTGACCGCAATCGCCCTTATTGTTATCCAGAACATATTCGGGGATGTTCTCTATGGTAGAGTATTCACGTGCAGAAGCCCAGGGGAAGTTATCATTTACCCAACGAAAGATGCGTTTAGCCTTTAAGAAAGGATTGGTTTCACCCTCTGTCAATTTGGCAGCAAGCTGACGCATACGTGGTGAGAAGATGATATGCTTCTCACGCTCGGCCGTATATTCCTTATATATAGAAGAGGCCGTATCATACGGCTGGATATCTTCCGGCTTCAGATTATGCCATTCAGCATTGGCAGTATACTCAAAGCTTTCGGAGAATACGGTCGGTTCATCCTGCACGGCGCGTTTCTCCATATAGAGGGTGCTGTGAAGGCAATCCTGCGGAGAAAACGTATATTCCGGTTCGCTGGCAGAAATAAACTTCACATCCTGTTGCCGTGGCTGGTCAGTACGCGGATAAGGAAGCCAGCAACGAATCAACTCTCCGGCAGGAACAGCATTGCTGTCTACGGTAAGAGTATAGGTAACACGCATCCGTTTGGGGGTGGTAATCGGATTACCATTCTTTTTCACACTTGCAATAACTTCAGGCAGATTTTCCATATTCACCTTTTCACTCCCACTAAAAGAAACACCGTCTTTCGCAGCTTTTATCTTATAGCAGGCAGAGTCCACGCGGAATAAGTTAGGCCCGGCGTTGCGGAAATAACGTTTCTCGCCATCCAGTGTCATACATTCCAAAGCCTTAGAAGCTTCCCATTGACGCATTTGCTCATCAGTAACATCAGGAATATACTTGCGGATGTAGTCTTTCACTTCAGTTTCTGTACGAGAGAAATCTGTAAGGAGACGTTGATGCAGGTCTTCTTCCCAGGTGTATGGCTTGTTTTCGGGTTTTGTTGTACAAGCAGTTGCCAAGAAGAATAGAGCGGCGGCATACAATACTTTTTTCATAATGATTATTTTTATAGATGATGATGGGACAATACCACTTTATAGTTTCACAACTCCAATACCCGGCAAATCGGGCAATGTAATCTTACCCTTTATCACTTCCATTCCTTTGAAACGGTCGTTAGCAATAAGCAGATTGCCATCCAGATCGGCAAAATCAACTGCAGGAGAGAATTGAGCGGCAGCGGAACATGCACACGATGTTTCTGTCATACACCCCACCATCACTTTCATACCCAAAGCACGCGCCAATGTCACCATTTTCCAGCCCTCGCGCATACCTGTACATTTCATCAACTTAATATTGATACCATGAAATGCATCTTTCAAACCAGCCACATCACTCAGCCGTTGCAAAGATTCATCGGCAAAGATAGGCAACGGACTTTGCTGCGTCACCCAGGCAATGTCATCCAACTGGGTCTTAGGCATTGGTTGTTCAATCATGACAATCCCTTTTTCATGAAGCCAATGTATCATGTCGATGGCATAATGCTTATCCGTCCAACCCTGATTAGCATCTACGGCAATAGGAAGACTGGTTACGGAACGAATGGTTTCAATCATCTCCTTATCATTCTCACGTCCCAGTTTTACTTTGAGGATATTGAACTGATCCGCACATTCTTTCGTTTTCTCACGTACCACCTCGGGTGTATCAATGCCGATAGTAAAGGTAGTAGAAGGAGCCTTATCTTTATCCAGTCCCCAAATCTTATACCACGGGGCTTGCAGCAATTTTCCCACAAGATCATGCAATGCAATATCGACAGCCGCTTTAGCAGCAGCATCTCCCGGCGAAAGTTTATCCACATAAGCCAGAATATCTTCCAACTGGAAAGGATCGGGGAACTGCCCAATGACATCCTGAACTTTCTTTAGGAAAGCCATTACACTTTCCATTGTACCCAACTCTTTCTGCAGATAGGGCGGCATGGATGCTTCGCCATAACCGGTAATCCCATCATATTCAATCTCCACTTGTACATCAGGAGTTGTGGTGCGTGAGTAAGTAGCCACCGTAAATACATGACGCAACTTCAACTCATACGGGAAAAAACGCAATTTCATCCTAGCATTCACACCACTTTTATTGATATTGAACAGAGACGGGGTGCTTTCCCCTGCAAACACACTGTTAATAGCCACACTGGAACCTAATGCAGCGAAAGCCGCTGTTTTCAGGAAATCTCTTCTGTTTTGCATATTATTCTTTTTTTAAGCTACGAATTACGAAGCTACGAGCTACAAGTGCTTTGCGGCGTGGACAGCATTGCTACTTGTAGCTCGTAGCTTGTAACTCGTAACTGTATTATTCATAATAAGGGTTTGTTGCCGTTGTATTCAGGGATTCTTCCTTATTTATATAAGGTAACACACGCGTGGCAAACAACAGCCATCCGAGGTTATATTCATCAAAGAGTTCGTCGGCAGGATCAAAACTACTGACATGTACATCTCCCTGTGAATGAATGAACCGTTTATCCCCAATATACATTCCCACATGTACCACACGCTCTTTACGATCTGCCGTAGCTTTACGGCCGAAGAAGATCAAATCGCCCGGTTGCAGGTTACTAAAATCAGGAGCAATATCGATATGCTCGCCTACATAGGCTTGTTGCGAAGCATCACGCGGAATGATTATATCATGTATGAATAGAATGGTACGCATGAAACCGCTACAATCAATTCCCTTGGAAGAAGTACCCGCCCAAAGATATGGAACGCCCATTAATGTGTGCGCTGTATGGATAATACTGGCAGCATCTTGCTTCAAGGAAGCCCGCCATTTACTTTCCGGCATAGAGATGGATTTTGAGATATACCCCGTCCGTCCATCAGGATAAACAACCTTATAGTAAGCGCCCTTGCTTCCCTCCCACTTCAAGCGGTTACCTGCAACCACATCAGAAACAGTCTGGGAAGTTTGATTAGGTTCGGAATACACGAAGCCGTAATGAGAAATCACCACAATTTTCTCTGCCGCATTCCAGGCATGAAGTTCTTCTTTAGTTACCGGATGAATACCTACACGGTGTACCCAGGCAATGTAATTATCCGGTGTCTGAATGCGATACCAGCCGTCGCGTTGCAACACGCGGATGGGCATTCCCATCAATCCCTGCGTCATCATTTCGGATGAGAAATCCGGTTCTACACGAAGATTGGATACCGATACATTAATGATGCCATATGTTTTTCCTTCCAGCCCAGCCTCATCCGGCAATACCTGCAGACAGTCCATTACTTTATAATTGGCTTTCGACAATCCATTGAGAAGAGCCACTTTCGCTTCAGAAGAGGTGGTTACACCACGTAACATCACATTTTTACCGGCAAAGGAATAATCTACATCAAAAAGTGCCACTCGTTTGTCCGGGGCATACTGACGTTTCAAACTGTCGGATAATTGTGCCACATCGGCAGGAATAGTCCTGTC
>USSR01000596.1 GCA_900557355.1 uncultured Bacteroides sp. | reverse complement strand
TGCATAGGTCTTAGAATTCCGTGGCCTCTGTGGTGAAAAGAATCAAAACCGTGCAAGAATGAATCTATTTTAGATTTTCATCGGTAGAATTATAACCTTCCGGCTGTTTACTATTCTTGCAGCCGGACAAAAACAATGCACTTCCTAAAAAAATAAAATGATTCTACCCATTATTATTTCAATTTAAACGTTTACTTCATTCCTGTATTTCTCAAATTCTGGTATGTCCGGCAACTCCTCTTTTTCCATGTATAGTTGTATGAAGCGTGCAAAACGCCTGGCTTCATCTATATCGCCTGGCATTAAGGAAACTCCACTTAACAGGCTAGGTGAATTGGAATTGGAAATTATTATACTTGTCACAACCCCCAACGAACCACGCCCCATGTAATAACGAATCGTGAGTTCAGCCTGACTATAAGGTATCGTTTCTTTTTTATGCAGCAGAAGTCGTCCTGGTATAGTTACAGTTCTGGAAACACGATCAAAAACAATCCGCTGCCAAGGTTGTAGAATGGCACTTATTCCTAGTGCCAGGATAAGCAAGTACAACTCAAGAAGCAGTAATGTACTTCCATAATCTTCAGTTGCAAGTTTTGAAGGAGTTAAACCGAGATAAACCATAGCTAAAAATATAACAAGCCAGATCAGAAAACACAATACTCTCACCGATATGCCGTCATTATCAATAACAATCTGTTTGTCATCATACCGGCTTAAATATTCAGGCTCTACCAAAGTTTCCGAAGAATCCAACAACCATTGCGTATTTCCCGTACTTTCGCCATTTTTCAGAGGTATCCGGATGATCAGATTCCGGGCGGCTTTAAACAGGATGTACATAAATAGGTAAATCCCACCGTTAATGGCTATCAATCCAAGTATGATGTTGGAGAAGGTATTACGTATATCTGACAGCATGACGAATATAAGTAATAAGAAGAAAGATATAAATGTTCCCCACAACATGATATGGGATTTGCATATACGCCACCTTTCCTTTCTCCTTTCCTTTCTCCACTCAACCTCTCTACGCTTGACATCGGCAATGATTTCAGACCTCGATTGCTTGTTGCTCTTTTTTTTTCGTTTCTTCATGTCACCTGTTTTCCTGTCATAGTTTGTTTATATTGATAATTCGGATAACTGTAAATACTTAGTCTATCCAACATTCCCATTCATCATATCATTCCAGTTCCGCACCGCTTCTATGGCACATTGGTAGTAGCAGATACCCCACACGATTAACCAATATACCAACACGGCAGTTATCTTGAACAACCGTCTTTTCCGTATATTATTCACTTGTTTTCCGATGACGTAGAAAAAGAATAACATAATCCCCCATAATACAAATGTCTGCACTTTACATTCTATCGTTATGAATATATCGTTAGCCGCTATGTCGAAATCGGGTAAAGCAGATGTATAATAAGAAGTGATACGCCATCCCACGAGTAGAGGGGTAATAGCAAACAGAGTGTTTTCAATTCTTTTATATGGCATTGTTGCTTTCATGTTTTATATATGTGGTTGCAATTCTGTATTCACGTGTATTTTTCCGAAAGTCTTTTGTTCGTCACGTATCCGGCACAGTTCCCGATGTACTTTTTTATTTGCAAATATAGAAAAATGTTATTCACAAAGGATTATGAATAGCACTTTTTTATTGTTTTCCAGCGAGATAACACGGTTATAGCTTCATCCCCTCTTGCCTTTCCTTTGCTGTATGGGCTGCCGTATGTTCCGCCTTAGCTTGTCGAACTGCTGCGTGGACTTGTAGCGTTCTTCGGTATGATGAAACGCTCGATATGGACCGCTATGTGTTTATTTTAAGAATGTGATTGCCCCAAATCACTCCCCCTTAATTTTCGGACTGCTCCCTTTTTTCTTTTATCCGTTTTTCATTTATGTCGCAAAACGAAACTATCCCATTATCCATTTCGCAGCCTTAGGCAGCACTTTGTAGAATAATGCAACTATACACCACGATATGATAAACACAAATAAAGCTGTCGCTGGAATACGCATGAATATAGGTAAACCAATTCTGTCAATTGCTAAATAACCTATTCCTACAGCAAAATAATGTACCATATAGATGCCCAGTCCACATTTTGTTATATTCTTTAAGGCTGATATAATTAAGGGAGACGTTACCTTTACTTTTTGAATTAATAAATACCAGGCAACCGTCATTAAAAAGACATTGGGCGAACAGTATAAAAAGAATAATTCCATTTGGCGCTCTGTAATATCAGGTTGTGAAGTCATATTCCTGAATCCATAATACGTTATGGCATAACCGACACTAAAAAGAATAAGAGATAAAACAACAGTCTTTTTCACCGACAACTTGTTTCTGTCTTTCAAATAATAGCCTAAAAGCAGATAACCGCTAAAACCTGAAAAATAATATAAAGTGCCATAGTCATTCCAGGCGCAAGTACCTCCTATATAGCTGGATATATATTCTTGGCAATAAGGCAGAAATAATGTGATAAACCAAACGGATAAGAATATTTTCATTTGTTTCTCTGTTGCTTGTTTCAGCCATGCAGAAAAAAAAGGCATATACAAATATAATCCTATCAACATATATATGTACCATAAAGGAACTGTATATGTATTGAAGTTAAAAGGAATCATAAGAATATTATGCAAGCAACTATCCCAAGTTTGACTTGGAGACTCTCCTGCATACGCAAACATTTCAGACAAAACAGAATTATTCAGCCCTAAAATACCCGTAAACCACGGAAACAAGTTATATAATAAAGACCATACAATAAAAGGGACTATTACACGAAGCATCCTTTTTTTATAAAATTGTCCGATTTCCTGTTCTACCGGTAATAATAACATTCCTGTCAGCATCACAAACAACGGTACGCACGGACGCAAGAAAGCTCCATAAATACTCCCCCATAAGTTATACTCCGGATTTAAACGAGCTTCAGGAGAAACATTGAAAGGGTCTGAACAATGGATACAGATGACCATTAAAATGGCTATCACACGAATTAAATCAGCCCATACTATATGATTCACATTTTTCATTTGGTATTCAATTTTTTCAATTGCAAAGTTAGGACAATGGTATGACATTTTTTTTAAACTACTTAAAAAAGCAGAATAAAGTAATGCGAAGGAAGGGAAACGAAACAACCCTATTATTTAATCTTGTTCCTCAAATGGCACAACGTAACTTGAGAGATGCCTAAAAAAGATGCAATATAACCCAAATTTACTCTTTGGAAGAGATCCGGACGTGTTTGCAACAATTCTATATATCGTTCTTCCGCTGACTTATACAGTCTTGAAATTAAACGCTTTTCATTCATTATAAAAGCCTCTTGATGCAAAATCCTTGACCAGTTCGCTATTTCTATATTAGTCTGATACAGCTTTTCCAAATCTTTTATCGGCACGGCATATAATACCGTATTTTCCAATAACTGAACAACTTCATATTCGTACCCTTGTTGGTTCCCATAAAAATTGTTCGTCGAAAAAACGATATCTCCTTCTGTACTAAACCATGAGGTGAGTTCTTTGTCGTTAATTACACAATATGAGCGTGCTATACCTTTTTCAATGAAATAAAAGTTTTTATCGTTCTGGAAAGAGGACGTTAGGATATGTTTTTTGGGCAGTTCCAATAAAGAGCTATGAGCAAACAGTTCATTTATGGAACTATTACTCATGTTTGACTTGGCTTTAAGTGAGTTTATCGTATTATGCATCATTTGACTTTCACAACGCTTATTTACTCTTTCCTGCTTTTTATTAAGCGGCTACAAAAATACAAAAATGCTCCTATAATAAATAAACAAGCTGCATTTTTATATATCGCCCAGATTAACATTTATGGATTGCTCCCCTTGCCTTTCCGTTGTTGTTTCATGACCGGGTATCCATACTTTTCTGCCATAATCTGCCGATTTTATTCGATTATCCCAATGATATTCTTTATATTTGTATAGTATTCGCACTAAAACAAAGTACATCATGGAAAATGAAAAGAAATTAACCCGTTCTTCCAACCGAATGATCGCAGGTGTATGCGCCGGAATAGCCGAATATTTCGGATGGGATCCTACCTTATTAAGAATAGTGTATATATTAGCTACATTCTTCACTGCTTTCGCCGGAGTAATCATATATATAATCCTGTGGATTGTCATGCCGGGAAAAAGACCTTCAGACGGATACGAAGACCGTATGAATCAACGTTTACATTAAGATAAAAAATCAAAAGTATAGACCATATTTTAATACCGGTATCCGATATAGATAAAAGCCTTCGTTCCTGGAAGATGATAATCCGATAGAAATAAGTACATTAGTATAGCTCCAGTCCGAACTCATCTTTCAGCTGCATCAACGCCTGATTCTTTTGAGCCATCATCTGGAATTTCTCGACACGTCCCACAGGACGTA
>USSR01000595.1 GCA_900557355.1 uncultured Bacteroides sp. | reverse complement strand
TTCCGCAAAATAACCTAAAAAAATGCTTCTAAAAAAGGATTAGTTAATAAAATTAGTCATTTATTTTTTCTCCAGATTCATGATTGATGGAATGAAGAATGCAAGTGTCCCTGTTATCACAATTGCAATACCGCATATAACAAAGACATTGGCTATGCCGATAGCGTCTGCAATAAATCCGGTTGCCAGTAATCCTAAAATGGAGGGTAACAAACTGATACTGTCGAACAAAGAGAATACGCGCCCCAAGAAAGACACTTCAATCTGTGTTTGCAACAAAGCTGTAAACGGACCGGAATAAAACGGCATGGAAATACCCTGTACTATTGCAAATATAGCATAGATAATGAATGCTGAAGGAGGAAGGATTCCGGAAACGAAAATAGAAACTCCTATTATGATATAAGATATGTTTATCATAACGACCTTTCGGATGCGCGGATTCCATATTCCCAGTAAAATACCACCGACTAATGCTCCCGAACCAAAAAGAAGTTCTATCAGACTGACTTGATAAGCTGTTCCGGAGAAGTTTTTCAGAGTCATCAACGGTATCAGAGCAACAACAGGCATGATAAAGAAAGTGATGAGTACTTCAGTGACCATCACCCATTTCAAACCACAATTGCTACAGATTACCTGAAAGCCTTCTTTCATATCCCGGAGTACATTATTGGTTGTTTCAGTTTCTGTTTTTTCCGGATTAGGGATAAATACAAACATGAGTGTTGTACAGGCTATGGCTGCTCCCGCAACGTCGAGCAACATAACTACACTCATATTCGTACTGACAATCAATGCGGCACCTAGCACAGGACCGCAGATATTACATAAGGCCTGTATTGTCTGATTAATACTGGCAATACGCGTCAGTTCTTTTTCAGGAGCAAGCAGCGGTATGGATGATTTCATGGCAGGTGCGTGGAAAGCGCTTCCGACAGAACGGAGCATAAGCAGCAGATAAATCTGCCAGATTTCGATAACGTCCAGATAGAATAATAATGCAATAATGCCCGAACAGAGTGCAACGAAACTGTCGGCCAATATCATAGTCCATTTCCGACTCCACCGATCAACGAAAACGCCGGCAAAGGGACCTAATACTACTTGGGGTAAAAGTGCGGCGATAGTAGCAAATGAAAGCACCTCTGCCGAACCGGTCTCAAGACTGATCCACAGAACAATGGCAAACTGGGCAATAGAACTGCTGAGAATAGAAAATAACTGTCCGGACCATATAATGATAAATTTCTTTTTCCAATTATTCATAATACTTTATTGATTACGGATGATGATAAGGGGATTGCCTGTCTGTATATAAAGAGGGCAAATACCATTATGACTAAATAATAAACAAATGATTGAGAGAAATTGCTTTGATTTTCGTTGTTTTCCTGTAATGGAGGAAAGAAATAAAAAAAACGGAAGCCCAGCTAAGAGAGCTCCAGATGAGGTACGGATAAAATGAATTGATAGATAACTTTCATATTTTCAAGTTCGGTTTTTGATTCGGCAAATGTAGACAAAAAATGCCGTTCTCCTGCAAAACGGGTTCATAAAAAAAGAAAATTCGTCTTGAAATGGCTTCTGTAAGACTCTAATAAAATTCTAATAGCGTTCTAACAAATCTCTAACAGGCTTCCGGAACACGTCCACTTACCTTTGCATCCGAAAAAGAATGCTAACTATATTTTTATGGATGATGATGAAAAAGAAAAATTTGCAAATACTTTTA
Source organism: uncultured Bacteroides sp. (assembly GCA_900557355.1). Classification (GTDB taxonomy): domain Bacteria; phylum Bacteroidota; class Bacteroidia; order Bacteroidales; family Bacteroidaceae; genus Bacteroides. The sequence continues at coordinate 2,716 of USSR01000595.1, read as the reverse complement.
ATTTGCGGTGTATTGCTAGTTACCGCATGCAAGAGTAAATCAAAGGAAGAACAACAGAGTGGTTATCGTATGGAAGGTGACACAGTACAGATCACAGACCGTTTTTTATCTGAAAAGATAAAAGTGACTGAGGCCAGACTTGAACCTTATTCCAAAGAAGTGATTACTTCCGGTGTGGTACGTCCTATTCCTACCCGTTATGCCTGCATTGCTTCCCCTTTTGCAGGAAGAGTTACAAAATCGTATATACAAATCGGACAACAGGTGAACCGGGGAACCCCTTTGTTTGAAATCAGCTCACCGGATTTTACTACGGCACAAAAAGAATACTTCCAGGCATTATCGTCACGTGAGCTGGCTAAGAAAGATTTAAAGCGCAAAGAAGACCTGATAAAGAACGGGGTTAGTTCACAGAAAGAGCTGGAAGAAGCACAAAATGCTTTGCTTATTGCCGACAAAGAGTTTGAAAATGCGTCTGCTGCATTGGAAGTATATCAGATAGAGCATCCGGAGAATATGATACTGGGGCAGCCTCTTGTGGTACGTTCGCCTATTTTGGGCGAAATTATAGAGAATAATATTGTGACCGGACAATACCTGAAAGATGATACCGAACCTGTTGCAATAGTGGCAAATTTGTCGGAAGTATGGATTGCCGCCCAAGTGAAAGAAAAGGATATTCGATTTATCAATGCAGGCAGTAGTCTGGATATAGAAGTGTCTGCATTACCGGGGAGGGTGATTAAAGGTAACGTCTATCATGTAGACGAGGCGGTTGACGAAGATACAAGGTCTATCAAAGTGCTTTCGGTTTGTGATAATTCGAAGAAACATTTGAAATTGGGCATGTATACTACCGTCCATTTTCTTAGTGCTCCTATTGAACAGATTCAGATTTCGGAGAGCGCATTATTGCAGGGAGAGAAAGACAGTTATGTGTATGTGCAGGTTACTCCGGATATCTTTGTAAGAACACCGGTGAAGGTAGAAGCGACCAAAGATGGATTTGCTGTGATAAACGATGGATTGCATCCGGGAGATAAAGTCATCAGTGAAGGAGGATATTATTTAAAGTAGGAGATTATGAAGAAGGATTTGATGCTTTCAATTATACAGAAAAGATGGATAATGCTTTGTCTGTTTGTGATGATGTGTGTTTTCGGATATTACTCATGGACGCAACTTTCAATAGAAGCCTATCCGGATATTGCAGATGTCACATCGCAGGTTGTTACCCAAGTGCCTGGACTGGCTGCCGAAGAAGTGGAACAACAGATCACTATTCCTTTGGAACGTGCCATCAACGGTTTGCCTGGCATGCATGTTATGCGTAGCAAAAGTACGTTCGGACTCTCTATGATTACGATTGTATTCAAGGATGGGACAGAAGATTACTGGAGCCGTCAACGGGTACAGGAAAGATTGAATGAAGTGGAACTACCTTATGGGGCAGCCCCCGGACTCGATCCGCTGACATCACCTGTGGGAGAGGTTTACCGTTACATTATAGAAAGTGACCAACATTCACTTCGTGAACTGACCGACCTCCAGAATTGGGTGGTTATTCCCCGTATCAAAGAAGTTTCAGGAGTGGCGGATGTAACAAATTTCGGAGGTATCACCACCCAGTTTCAAGTAGAAATAGATCCTTATAAACTGGAACAATATCACTTATCCCTTAGTCAGGTTATTGAGGCTATTGAAAATAATAATGCCAGTGTGGGAGGCAGCATATTGAATAGAGGAGATCTGGGGTATGTGGTACGTGGTATAGGATTGATAGAGAATCTGGACGATTTGGGGCATATTGTAGTCACTACAACTTCCGGGGTTCCTGTCTTTTTAAATGATATCGGTTCTTTGAAATACGGTAATCTGGAGAGGAAAGGTGTGTTGGGATATACCGATCGTACCCGTGATTATTCGGAAAGTTTGGAAGGGATTGTGCTTCTTCTGAAACATGAAAATCCGTCTAAGGTATTGGATGGCATTCATGCGGCTGTGGATGAATTGAATCATGAGATTTTGCCGGAGGGGGTGCGTATACATACTTTTCTGGATCGTACCAGCCTGGTGGACACTACTTTGGATACTGTTTCCCATACGCTCTTAATGGGTATGGCATTGGTTGTTATTGTACTTGTTCTGTTTTTGGGCAACTGGCGTGGAGCATTACTGGTTTCAATCACCATTCCGGTATCTTTGCTTATCGCTTTTATCCTGATGCATTTTACGGATATTCCTGCCAATCTTCTGTCACTCGGAGCCATAGATTTTGGAATCATTGTAGATGGTGCCATTGTTATGCTGGAAACTATTCTCAAGAAACGTGAGGATTATCCCGAACAGTACATCGAAGAAAAAAGTATCGCACAACGAGCCAAAGAAGTAGGACGCCCGATTCTTTTCTCCACTATAGTCATTATTACAGCCTACTTGCCATTATTCGCTTTCGAGCGTGTGGAACGTAAACTGTTCACTCCCATGGCATTTACGATGAGTTATGCAATGATCGGAGCACTTTTAGTTGCTCTTCTGCTGATTCCGGGACTGGCTTATGCTATTTACCGTAAGCCGCGCAAGGTCTATAAGAATAAATGGCTGGAAAAATTGAAGGAAAAATATACTGGTGCAATAGTGAAACTTATAGAAAAACCAATAAAGACCATACTCTTTTCATGTTTGATTCTGATTGCAGGTATTGTGTTAAGTGGTG
>USSR01000594.1 GCA_900557355.1 uncultured Bacteroides sp. | reverse complement strand
GGTAGCACGTTTTATTTCCAATGATGATGCGGCGGAAATAACTTCTTGCCTGAAAGCTATTGAACGGGAAGCGGGACGGATGCCTGAAGAGAAAAAACAAGAAATAGTCCGGTTGGATCTGGACTTGTTGTCGTGTGATGATACTGTCTATAAACCCGACGATTTAAAAAGAGACTACATTTGTCGGGGATTAAAAGAGATAGAGTAATTTCAAATGGGTATGCGGGCGACGCGGATAAAGCGGAAGAACGTGGATCTATTAAATTGTAAAATTGTAAATATAAACATGTTGAAGTTTTTAGGAATCATTCCCGCCCGTTATGCATCCACGCGTTTTCCTGCAAAACCGTTGGCTATGCTGGGAGGTAAAACTGTAATACAGCGAGTCTATGAACAAGTGGCCGGTATTTTGGACGATGCTTATGTGGCTACAGATGACGAACGGATTGAAGAAGCTGTAAAAGCTTTCGGAGGTAAAGTAGTGATGACTTCTGTGAATCATAAAAGTGGTACGGATCGTTGCTATGAAGCATATACTAAAATAGGGGGAAACTTTGATGTCATAGTCAACATTCAGGGCGATGAACCTTTTATTCAACCCTCCCAACTGGAAACTGTAAAAGCTTGCTTCAATGATATTACAACCCAAATTGCCACACTGGTGAAACCTTTCACTCCTGAGAATGGATTTGAAGCTTTGGAGAATATCAATTCTCCGAAAGTAGTGCTGAATAAGAATATGAATGCACTCTATTTCAGCCGTTCTATTATCCCTTATCAGCGGAATGCGGAAAAACAGGATTGGCTGAAAAATCACACTTATTATAAGCATATAGGATTATACGCTTATCGTGCTGAAGTTTTAAAAGAGATTACTTCGTTGCCGCAATCTTCACTGGAACTGGCAGAATCGCTGGAACAACTTCGTTGGTTGGAGAATGGCTATACCATTAAAGCCGGTATTACCGAAGTAGAGACCATCGGCATTGATACTCCCCAGGATTTGGAAAAGGCTGAAGAATTTTTGAAAATATGTTAGACAGATCTATCCAGCCCCTTATTCGTGAACCGGAACAACTGGCAGTGCCATCTCCCGAGTGTCGGGTGATGAAAAATGGCATACCTTTATATATACTCAATGCCGGGGATAATGAAGTAGTCCGAATTGACCTGTTGATGGAAGGTGGGCGCTGGCAACAAGATCAACGCTTGCAGGCTTTGTTTACCAACCGGATGCTGCGCGAAGGTACCCGGCGTTATTCGGCCGCGGCCATTGCCGAAAAGTTGGATTACTATGGTGCCTGGTTGGAACTTTCCAGCTCATCCGAGTATGCTTATATCACTCTTTATTCTTTAAATAAATATCTGCCGGAGACTTTAGATGTCTTTGAATCTATCGTAAAAGAACCTCTTTTCCCTGAAAAAGAGCTGGGAGTGATTATCGACAGCAATATCCAACAATTTCTTGTAAACAGCTCCAAGGTGGATTTCCTGGCCCATCGCACTTTGATAAATGCCGTATATGGCGATACGCATCCGTGCGGTCAATTAGTGCAGAAGGAAGATTATTATTTGATCAACCCTTCTGTCCTGCAATCTTTTTACGACCGATATTATCACTCCGGAAATTGCAGTATCTATCTTGCGGGGAAAGTCAGCGAAGACGCTATCCGTCGTATTGAAACTCTTTTTGGAAGTGAACCTTTCGGCAAAGATTTTCGTAAACCGGAAAAACTGTCCTATGTTCCGGTTACTTCTTCTGAGAAACGTATTTTTACCGAGCGTGCCGATGCAATGCAAAGTGCTGTTCGCATGGGAATGCTTTCTTTGGACCGACGCCATCCTGACTATTTGAAAGTCCGTGTTTTGGTTACCTTGTTCGGAGGGTATTTCGGTAGCCGTTTGATGTCTAACATTCGTGAAGATAAAGGATATACGTATGGTATATCTGCCGGTATTATGCCTTATCCCGATAGTGGGTTGCTGGTTGTCAATGCAGAGACAGCCAATGAATTTGTAGAACCGCTTATCAAAGAAGTTTACCATGAAATAGACCGCCTGCAAAATGACCTCGTACCTGTCGAAGAACTTGCCATGGTGAGGAATTATATGCTGGGCGATATGTGTCGTAGCTATGAGTCTGCTTTTTCACTGGCGGATGCCTGGATCTTTATTCATACTTCCGGTCTCCCGGACTCGTATGTGAGGGATGCCGTAGAAGCTGTGAAGACAATTACTCCTGCCGAGATACGTGAACTTGCCTCACGCTATTTGTGCAAAGAGACATTAAAAGAAATCGTATCCGGCAAAAAAATGTCATAAAAGAAGTGGGATACCCCTTCCTTTTAGCAGATTAATTGTATCTTTGTGCAAATACTATATAGGACGTGTAACAAGTTTCTACGTTTACACGTCTTATTATTAAAATCGCTAATTTATAATTTTCAATGAAATATCTATATACTGCACTCATTCTGGTATTCATGTCCCAAGGCGGGGCGACGGCCCAGGAAAAGAAATCCGGTTTCTTCGATAAAGTAAAAACGACTTTCTCTTCTGAAATAAAGATAGGAACTCATACCTTCAAAGACGGCTCCGTATATACAGGTGAAATGAAAGGACGCAAACCCAACGGAAAGGGGAAGACGGTTTTCAAGAATGGTAATGTCTACGAGGGTGAATATGTGAAAGGAAAACGTGAAGGATATGGTACTTATACATTCCCTGACGGTGAAAAGTACGAAGGACAATGGTTTCAGGACCAGCAACACGGTAAGGGTATCTACTATTTTATGAACAACAACCGTTATGACGGCATGTGGTTTCAAGATTATCAGCAAGGCAAAGGTACAATGTACTATTACACCGGTGACATTTACGAAGGAGACTGGGTAAATGATAAGCGTGAAGGTCAAGGCACATACACCTGGAAAAACGGTTCCAAATATGAAGGTTCCTGGAAGAATGATAAGAAAGAGGGTGAAGGTACTTTTGTATGGAATGACGGCTGTAAATATGAAGGTGACTGGAAGAACGATGTGCGTGATGGAAAAGGAACTTTCGAATACGCCAACGGAGATAAATATGTAGGCGATTGGAAAGATGATATGCAACATGGCAAAGGCATTTACTTCTTCCACACCGGCGACCGCTATGAAGGTTCGTATGTGCAGGGTGAACGTACCGGAGCCGGTATTTATTATTACGCCAATGGTAACAAATATGTAGGAAACTTCAAGGACGGTATGCAACACGGTAAAGGTGTGTTTACTTGGGCAAGTGGTGCGGTCTATGACGGTGACTGGAAAGACAACCAGCGTGACGGTCGCGGAGTTTATAAATGGAATGTCGGCGATTCTTACGAAGGCGAATGGAAAAACAACCAGTTCAATGGTCAGGGAACCCTGATTATGACAGACGGAACTAAATATAAAGGTGGTTTTGTGAATGGTATGGAAGAAGGTAACGGTATACAGGAGGATAAAAACGGTAATCGTTACGAAGGCTTCTTCAAGCAAGGCAAAAAGCACGGTCCTTTTGTTGAAACGGATAAAAACGGGAAAGTAATAAAAAAGGGCACGTACAAAATGGGAAGACTGGAGTAGAGATTAAGATTTGAAACTTTAAATAAAAAATGAAGGCTGCGCAATTCAATATATTGCGCAGCCTTTGTTTTTTATATCCAATTCTCTATTAGATAATATACTGTGAACTGATAGACTCATTATTCACCACTCTCTTAATGGTTTCTGCAAACATATCAGCAATACTGAGTTGTTTTACTTTCGCGCATTTCTTAGAGTAGGGGATACTATCGGTAAATACGATTTCAGTCAGACTGGATTCCTGTACACGGAAAGATGCCGGATCGGACATTACACAGTGGCTTGCAATAGCGCGTACTGATTTAGCACCGGCTTCCAACATAATGTTAGCTGCTTTGGTGATAGTACCGGCTGTATCTACGATGTCATCTACCAATACTACGTTCTTATCGGTTACATCACCGATAATCTGCATGGATGCAACTTCGTTTGCTTTCTCACGTGATTTGTTACACAATACCAGAGGAACTCCCAAATACTTTGAGAATGTGCTGGCACGTTTGGAACCACCCACATCCGGCGTAGCAATTACAAGATCTTTCAGTTTCAAGGACTCAATATAGGGTAGGAACACTGCCGAAGCATACAAGTGATCTACCGGAATGTTGAAGAAACCTTGGATTTGATCAGCATGGAGATCCATCGTAATCAAACGATCGATACCTGCTACTGAAAGTAAATCAGCTACTAACTTTGCGCCGATAGAAACGCGAGGTTTGTCTTTTCTGTCCTGTCGTGCCCAACCGAAATATGGAATGACTGCAACAACACTTTTCGCAGATGCTCTTTTAGCAGCGTCGATCATCAGCAGAAGTTCCATTAAATTGTCGGAATTAGGGAAAGTGGATTGAACCAGG
>USSR01000593.1 GCA_900557355.1 uncultured Bacteroides sp. | reverse complement strand
TAGAATAAGGTATATTCAAGAAGAAATCTTATATTTGTACTCATATCTCAAAAAAAAACAGAATAGGAGGGTTATATTTATGAAATTAGTATATTGTATTCCCACGTTGTACATTTCCGGTGGCATGGAACGCGTTTTAACACTGAAAGCAAATTATTTAGCAACGTTGCCAGGATATGAAATTACTATTGTTATTACGGATGGTGGGGACAAGAAGCCCTATTTCCCTTTGAATCCTTCCATAAAAGTTAAGCAGTTAGATATAAATTTTGAAGAAATGTATCGTTATCCATTCTGGAGACGTTTTGGATTGTATAGGAAAAAACAGAATCTGTATAAGCAACGGTTGGAAGCTTTTTTAAAAGAATACAAACCGGATATCACAATTTCTATGCTGCGACGTGAAATCAATTTCCTGAATTCCCTGACAGACGGTAGTATTAAGGTGGGCGAACTGCATATTTGTAAGTTATATTACAGGAAAGTTCCGGGAAATTATCTGCCAAGATGGATCGGTAAATGGGTAGAAGACTACTGGATGGCACAATTAGTCAGGGAGTTGCGTAAACTTTCTGCCTTTGTGGTATTGACAGAAGAAGATAAACAAATGTGGACAGAAGTGAAGAATGTGTGCAATATTCCTAACCCTGCACCCTTTTTGCCACAAGTAAAATCTACCTGCGAGGCAAAGCGTGTGATTGCTGTCGGACGCTATTTTGAGCAGAAAGGTTTTGATTTATTGATTCCGGCTTGGGAAAAAGTGGTCAAAATCCATCCCGATTGGGTGTTGAGTATTTATGGAGATGGTGCGATGCGTCCTCTGCTTCAGAATATGGTGGATGAACGCCGCTTGACCAATCAATGTGTGTTGGAAGAACCAGTTTCCAATATAGAAGAAAAAATGCAGGAAAGTTCTATTCTTGTATGTAGTTCCCGCTTTGAGGGCTGGGGGATGATTTTAGTTGAAGCTATGGCTTGCGGAGTACCTGTAGTGTCGTTTGCCTGTCCTTGCGGACCGCGTGATATAATCTCGGATGGGGTTGACGGTCTTTTAGTAGAGAAGGAAAATATAGATGAACTTGCTGAAAAAATTTGCTATTTGATTGAGCATGAGGATGAGCGTAAGCGGATGGGGCAGGAGGCTGCAAAGTCTGTTCAACGTTATCGTATGGATGCTGTGGGAAACCAATGGCACAATTTGTTTGAGAAATTAATGAAGGAGAAAGAAAACGAAAAGTAATTTTATAAGAAATACAAGATTATGGGAATGTGGTATAAACCTTATCTGGCAATTTTCGATAAAGAGTGGACGAATGTTCCGGCAGGCATCAAAGATGAAATTCGAGAAAAGGTGTCACGCTTTTGTCCGGCAGAGCCCTTAGTATCCATTGTACTTATTGCGCATAATGAGGAAAAGCGTATTGCTGCTTGCTTATGGTCACTGTGTAATAATGTCTACCATTTTCCGACAGAGATTATTGTAGTAGATAATATGTCTACAGATCATACCGTTGAAGTACTCTCTGATTTGGGTGTGACTTATTTTGAGGAGCAAAGAAAGAGTCCGGGTTTTGCCCGGGCTTGCGGGCTTGAGCATGCTCGTGGTAAATATCATCTGTGTATAGATTCTGATACTTTATACCCGCCGCATTATGTTGATACGCACATCAGGCAGTTGCAGCGAAAAGATGTTGTTTGTACTTATTCTTTATGGAGTTTCTTACCGGATGAAAACCACTCATTCTGGGGGCTATTGGGTTACGAATTTCTGAGAGATATCTATTTGAATATTCAGAATATCAAACGTCCGGAAAAGAATGTGCGTGGTATGGTTTTGGCTTTTCATACGGAGCCTGCCCGTGAAGTAGGATTTCGCACCAATATAATTCGTGGTGAAGATGGCATGATGGCATTAGGCTTGAAGAAATATGGTAAACTTGTATTTATTAGGAGTAGGAAGGCAAGAGCAGTGACTTGTAATAGTACGCTTGATGGCAAAGGTTCTCTTTGGCAGAATTTTTTATTTCGCTTGAGAAAAAGTACCAAGGAATTTGCGGGCTTGTTTCATGCGCAGGAACATTATGCAGACACTCCATCTAACATGATTGAACAAGATAATCAGCAATCAAATCAAAAATAAAAAGAAAAAGGCACTTGACGGCTGAATGACTGAGGAAATAGTAGAGTTTTTTGATATATAAGAAACTTAAGTCGCTCTAATGAGAAGGCCAAACAAATAGTTGTATATTAGATTTTTGTAGTCCTGAGACTTTTTGTTTATTTTTAACTGACCATGTTTTTGTCAGTTAAAAATAATTTAATACTTTTGAAAACGGATAAAAGGGTCATATTTTATGTATGCAGCCTCTGGCAAAGTCCTGTTCTTTTGGGAAGACAGCGTTTATGAGGCTTGGCTATTGTTACTCTGTTTTCACGAGTAGTAATATCTATATAGTATTATGTCTAAGCATACTGTCTTTTTTTGCAGACATAAAGTTTTGATTTGAAATTTCAAACATATATTGAAGACAAAAAGAATATGTGTGCCCACTAATTAGCCTAAGTGGACGCGCTTTTTATAACCGATAGTTATTACGACAGGGCTAGGTGTTGAGTTGTATATAACTGCCATGAAAAGTAGGTATGAAAATTGTCTATGTGTTTCCTGCTTTGAATACTGTGGGAGGAGCTGACCGGGTTATTACTGAAAAAGTTAACTATTTTGCAGAGAATTTTGGTTATGAAATGTATGTAGTAACTGCACATCAGAATAATGCCCCCTTATTTTTTCCGTTATCTTCCAAAGTAAAGCATATTGATTTGGATGTGAATTTCCATCAACAATATGGACTACCCATCTGGAAGCGTGTATTTATTTATTTTAAGTTACTGCATCAGTATAAGCGAAAGCTAAAAAAGCTATTGTTTACTATTCGTCCGGATTTTACTATTACAACTATTAGCCGTGATATTGATTTTCTTTGCTCAATACATGATGGAAGCAAGAAAATAGCAGAGGCGCATGTTGCTAAACCATTTATCCGTAATTTACATAGAATGGCAAATGAAGGACTCGTATATAGAATGATAGGTAAAATTTGGACTTATAAACTGGAACGGGCCATAAGAAACTTTGATGCATTGGTTGTGTTGACTGAATATGATGCGGAAGGTTGGAAAAGAATAAAAAAAGCTGTTGTGATACCCAATTCTATGCCTTTCTATCCCCCGGTAGGCAGTACTTGCACGTCGAAGAAGATTATTAGCGTAGGCCGTTATGATGAGCAGAAAGGCTATGATATGCTGATTGATGCGTGGGAAATTGTACATCAGACTTATCCGGATTGGAATTTATACATTTATGGCAACGGTGCTCTGCAAAAGAACTTTGAAAATCGTATTAAACAGAAACAGCTTGGGCAAAGTCTGTTTTTATGTGCTCCGGTGAAAGATATTGAACAGAAATATCTGGAAAGTTCCATGTATGTCATGAGTTCGCGTTTTGAGGGATTTGGTATGGTATTGATAGAAGCAATGGCTTGCGGGCTTCCATGTGTTTCGTTTGATTGTCCGCATGGACCATCGGATATTATCGAGGATGAAGTGGATGGCTTGTTGGTTGAGAATGGGAATGTACAGCTGTTATCGCAAAAAATAGGTCGTCTGATTCAGGATGACACATTGAGGCGTGAGATGGGAACTCGTGCAAGAAAGAGTGTCTTACGTTACTCAAAAGAGAACATAATGCAGCAGTGGAAAGATTTGTTCGAACGGTTGCAGTGTTAATTGAATAATAAACTTTTTTGGATTTCGTAGTCTTTCGTCTGGATACCGCAAATATCCATAATTGTATGAATGATATTTGCTGTATTGAAAGGCTTGTTTGTTGCATTCTTCATTTGTTCGACTATGTTGGGATGTTTCCTTTTGAACATCTCAGATGTCCATATCAGAAAAGGTATTTCCTGCATAGGGGAGCTTGGGTTGTGTAATCCGTGGCCACACATATTGCGGGTATCGTAGACTTCTTCACCATGATCGGGAAAACTAAAAACTATGGCATCCTTATTTTGGAACCGTTGTATTATTTGGTCACAAACAAAGTCATTGTATAATACTGAATTATCATACTCGGCGATAGTGCGTTTTTTTTCATTACTTATGTCTTTTGCGATATCATTGATACTGAATTTATTGAATTCAGTGGGATATCTATTAGTATAGCGGCGATGTGATCCCATAAGATGTAAACAAAAAAAGGCTTTTTCATGAGGTTTTCTGAGCTCTTGATCTAATAATGTTAGTAGTTCTCCATCGAAATAGCCATATCGCTCTTCTGAAGCGTGTCGTTGGTGAGGAAACCTGACACAATCAGAAGTAGAAGCAATGCCAGCGGTAGAGTTGTCATCACCTGCAGTAAAACTGTCTTGGTTGGAAAGCCAACAAGTATAGTAACCAGCCTGCT
>USSR01000592.1 GCA_900557355.1 uncultured Bacteroides sp. | reverse complement strand
ACTCACCGACTGCTCTAAATTGTCAAAATCCCGTTTTTCATTAATTAGCTCAATTTCAAGCGGTTTGTAGTATTTTACTAAAGAAGCAAAATACATAGTAGTCACAGGTTGGACGTTACAAATATTGATAAGCTGCCGGTTACAGCCCACCGCATAAATAAGCCCTTCGACGACATCATCTATGTAAGTGAAGCACCGGATATTCTGACCACAATTGTATAAAGACACGTTTTCCTTTTCTATCAGGAACCAGAGAAGAGTTCTTTTTCGCGGATTAGGTCCATATACATTATGCAGCCGGCACCCGGTCGCAGCCTTACAATAGATAGATGCATACTGTTCATCGAAATACTTGCTTATTCCATACATGGAAGTGGTATTCTCCGGATTCGCCGTTGACGAACTAGCGTATACTAACTTCACATGATACTGGTTACATGCATCAGCTACTCGCATGAAAGTATCAATGTTATCCTTCCTGATCTGTTCCAGGTTTCCATTAAACACACTAGTTTGCGCCGCCAAATGGAACACACAATCAATACCCCCATTTTTCAGGAGCTCACATACTTTTGTGGCTTCAGTACCAGACTTTCGATCAAGTCCTATGACTTCAACACCTCTTTTTGTCAATTCGCGGCAAAGGGCTTTTCCTATAAACCCCTCACTGCCGGTTACAATCATTCTTCTCATCATCACAAAAAAATAAAGGATATATCAAACTCTCGTATATCCAAATTCAACATATTGTTAGTAAAAAACTCAAAAAAACATTAACTTCAAAATAGAATACACTACATTTGTAGCTGTATAAAATATAAAATCAAATAAAATGAAAAGACCGCAAATAGATATAATCAAATACGCATTAATTGCAACAGCCATATTTACTCTAATATTAATATTAGTATATGTATATAGATTTCATCACGGACTGTCCTATAATCATAATGATTTTGCTGATTTCGGCAGTTATTTAGGTTCAATTACAGGATTACTTGCTTTCATTGGAGTACTTTATACAATAAAAGACTCACAAATAAATAGACAAATTGATAATGAAAGGTCAACATTTTATAATTTGTTGGGATTATATCAGCATCAAGTCGACACCAACAAATATACTGAACACCAAATTGAGAAAACAGGAATTGAAGCATTCAAAGCATACGCACATGAAGCGCGTTCATTATTCTATGCTTATGTAATATATCATTTTATAAAAGATGGAGAAAAATTTCCATCAGAATTAACACAAGTCAGTAAGTTAGACGAGCAAGCATTTCTGGAGATTTATACTAAGTTTGGAGTTCATTCAACTACAGAATTAAATGTATTATTAAAAAGTAGGGATCCCAAATATTATTACGATACTATATACGAAATAAAAGGCATAATAATGTCAAGCAAAATTCATGAAATGTATCGTATAATTGTTGCATCAATCTGTAATAGGATTTGTATAGAAAAAAGATACCAACAGCTCTATAAGTTCATAAGAAATGTCGGAGATTATTTATATGGGCAATATGGACAATATTTAGGGCAATACCATAGAAACATATATTATCTGTTGGATTCAATCCAAAATTTTAAATACCCCAATGACTATTCTAAAATATTTAGAGCACAATTATCCTCAGATGAGTTAACAGTCATACTATTCAATTCAATGAGCTCGCAATCAACTCTCAAAACAATTTCTTTATTAAAGAAATTTGATATATTCAATAACATTATTGCCCTCGAACTTCCTATATCTGGATATGATACAGAAAAAGAAATCGTAATTCAGACTATTAACTCTCTTTTTCATGAATTTATAGCTGATTCTACAAACAAATGATTATATACCCAATTATTATATTTATTGTAACTGTACAAGAATATAGGGAAAAGAGTGGTTGTATTATTCAACAGTTTTCTCTATACTTCCGCATTCAGAACGTTCAATTTCTACTTATTTGATACCAAGATAATCCCAAAAAGAAAGTCTACCTTTTACATTCTCAATAGGACTTTCAAAAAGTATTGGATTAGCTAATACCCAGTTATAAACTTCTTTTTCAGCCCAGATGGAAGAATGATTCTGTACACAATCCACTATCTCAATGCTACCGATAATGGAGCCTGTACAAAAACTAAAATCTTTCCACTCTTTGTTTTCCGGTAATGCCAATAACTGCTCATTGGTAAGTATTGAATCATAGAAATTATCGTAATTCAAAGGTTTACCGCTTGAATGAATCAGTACCCTCTGTCCTAAGTATTTCTTAGGACACGACCAAGTACGGTTCTCAATGTTTTTAATACCGTGGACTATCAAAGAAGCCCACGGTTGTTTTATTGTTATTGCTTTCATTTCTATTCTTTATTCCTCCAATAGTTTTAGCAGTGATTTTTTATACTCGTCTATTTCCTTAATAGCATCTTCTTGACCTGATTTTGCATCATTTATCATTAAATCTGCTACTCCCTCCATTATTTCATCCTTATGCCTATTCAGATATTTGATAAAGTATTCCTGCATCAAATCAGTATCCATATTTGCTATATCCGAATATGTGTCTCCACTTCCATAACTGCCAGAAAAAGAAGAATAACAAAGATTACTTATATTCATACTCTGAATACTCTCCCTTCTGCCAAATCCATCTGTATGCTTATCTATTCCACTATTGCTATGGCTTTGAAACTCTTCTCTGATTTTAGGGAGAGTTTCTTTAATAAACTTTTTCAGTTTTCTGCCAGTAGTGATTAACTTACTTAATTCTTTTGCTGTCATCATCAGTCTCCTTTCTTTTTAATCCGTTCTAGTACATCTCTGTTGGCTTCCAATATTTCATCGAAAGACAGAATAGGCATCCAACATATAACCTTAATATCATCCTTTTCGACACTTTTTCCTAAATATGATATATCACTATCAGTAGTCCATATACCATTTTCATACGTGAATACATCTATATGCTTACGTGATTCAGCTTCTCTATCATCGTATTTATAGTAATATAAAAATCCGACTAAAACACGCTGCTCTTCATCTGGTAATCGTTCTTCTACTCTTATCCATGGAGATTGCTTTTTCTGCCACTCAACACCAGATGCAAAAACTTTACGCATATATATTTCAATCACATGCGGCTGATTGATGCGATTTGCTAATTGAGCTACCAATGATTTAAAATTCATATCTGTTCTTGTTTTGAATTACTTTTTTATTACAACTGCCATAGTACTAACAGTTGTTCCACTTTCCTTGAATTCACCGGCTCCGATTTCAAAAACTTCTCCATGAACTTCTTCCAACCATTCCCGGAAGTCAACACATTTCTTTTCAGACGCGAATTTCCAATGCTGACTGGTAATAGCTGCAAGAATTCCACCTTCTTCCAAGCGTTCATACATAAGTCTTACATGGTCAATATCCTGATTACCGGAAAACGGAGGATTAGCAATAATTTTAGTGTAATGTCCTACACTGTCTTTCGTAAAATCTTCATCAAGCAATATTACGTTATCAAGTGTATGAAGAAACTCCCTGTTTTCCGGCATCAGTTCATAGCATTCAACTGTTACTGACGGGCACGACCGGTGAATCGCTTTTATCAGAGCACCACGTCCGGCACTTGGTTCAAGTACGGTATCTGTTTCGTGAATTCCACCGGCAAGCATTACCAGCCAGTCTGCAATATCAGCAGGTGTTTCAAAGAACTGAAAATCTTTTTGCAAATCGCATCGCTTACCTTCTTTCAAGATGGAGAACACACGTTCCGGATTAAAAGGAAATGTGAATCCCTGTATCTTACCTCCCTGCCATGAGCCGCCAGCTTCTTCTATCCATTTCTTTGCTTCAGCATAGGATTTCTTATTGAATTGTACTTTCGGAAGTCTAAGAACACTATCCTCAAGAGTACAATGCTTCAGTATCTCTTCCACATTCCATTTCTTACCTTCATCAGCCTGGTTCTTCCTTTCATCAACCGGAGCGTCCGGCGCTAACAGTGAGGATATTTTCGTAATAACCATATTACTCGCATCCATAAAAGTATTAACACAGGAAAGCGCTTCCATAAGAAATTCAGTATCAACATATCCGGCAGCGTCATAAACATCTATGCCTTCAGTCATATCCGACAATTCATTGAGCTGGGCTACACTACCACGTAACGTTTTTATTAAAGTCTCTTTGTTGTTCATCATAACTTTTTTGTAAATAAATTCTTGTTGTATCTACACTACCATGACCAAGAAGGTCTGCTAATTGAATTACATCTTTGGTTTTCTTCAGGAACATTTTAGCAAAGAAGTGCCGGAAGGCGTGAGCGTGCATTTTTTTCGAATCGATACCACAATGTTTACCCCATACTTTCAGATGCTGTGAAAGACCTCTTTGAGTCAACGGCCCGAATCTCCCAACAGCAAGAGTACCGGACTTGCCTGTCTCCTTTATATAGTCCTTCACCT
>USSR01000591.1 GCA_900557355.1 uncultured Bacteroides sp. | reverse complement strand
AATCTTGCGTCCTAACCGATAGACGAACGGGCCATCCTTTGGTGAGCATTTCTGCTCTTGCAGAGAGATTATCTCTCGTTTGCGGTTGCAAATGTAGGGACTATTTTTGAATTGGCAAAATAATCATGAGAAAAAAACAAAGGAATATGTCGGGATTATTCTAATATTTGCGGCTTATTACCTGAATATCAGTAGGATAAAAACTTTCATTTTTTTACTTGTCTGCCTGCATTTTTTTTATTTATCCGTGTTTTATCCCTGCTGTTTCCGTCTTTTTTCGTAGTTTTGTTACCGGATTGAAACCAAAATAGTAAGTGCGGATGTTACAGAAAACGCTGGGGATTGTGCTGCATACCCTGAAATATAACGATACTTCCCTTATTGCAGACATTTATACAGAGGTGGTCGGGCGTGCTTCGTTCATCGTAAAGATTCCCCGTTCGCGAAAGGCGGCGGTGAAACCGGTATTGTTCCAACCATTGGCTTTAGTGGAACTGGAAGCTGATTTCCGTCCGAATGCCAGTATATATAAGATAACGGAAGCGAAGTCTTTCTATCCGTTTTCTTCTATTCCTTATGATCCGTATAAGTCTTCCATTGCACTTTTCCTGGCGGAATTTCTTTATCGGGCAGTGCGTGAGGAGGCTGAAAACCGTCCGTTGTTTGCTTATTTGCAGCATTCTATTATTTGGCTGGATGAGTGCCGTGATAATTTTGCCAACTTCCATTTGGTATTTCTGATGCGCTTATCCCGCTTCCTGGGATTATATCCTAATCTGGAAGATTATCAAAAAGGCGATTATTTTGATATGATGAATGCTTGTTTTACTCCTTTGCGACCGCAACTCCATTCTTCTTATATACTTCCGGAGGAAGCCTCACGGTTGATAATGCTGATGCGCATGAATTATGAAACAATGCATCTCTTTGCCATGAACCGCGCCGAACGTACTCGCTGCCTTACAATAATGAATGAATATTATCGCCTCCACTTGCCTGACTTTCCCGTATTAAAGTCTCTTGAGGTGTTGAAGGAGCTCTTTGACGCGGAACAATAAACCCTTTCCTGCATATTTTACTGACCTGTGATGCAAAAGATACCATCTTTCGCTGTAAAAGATGCCATCTTTTGTAGCATAACATGCCACCTTTTGATGTAAAAGATGCTATCTTTTGCGTGAGATTAAGCAGGAATGTGCAAGAGATGTGTTGGGGATGTGGGGAAGCCCTTTGGACATGGTGCGTTTTATCTTCTGTGAAAGGTAGGATACTTGTTATTGAAGCGGAAGCCGATACCCATCATCAGATAATTCGGGTCACTGAAGTTCTTCAGGTTATACCCGATGTGCAGATAAGAACTGCGGGTCATCTCCACTTTGAGTGTCAATACCTGGTAGATACCTTTATGGTCACCGCCACCGTGCAGTACATTGGCTCCTATGCCCACACCTACTGTGAAGTAGGGCATTACATATTCTGCGCGTCCGGAAATACCTAAAGCTAACTGTTTTTCCAATGAAGGTTTGTAGCATTCATTGCCGTTCCCGGGGATGGTGTAGACATTGGAACTGGCATCATATACACCATCCAATGATACACCTGTGCGGAATTTATATCCGATGTTATACATGGGGGCGAAATTGAAACCAAGTACGGTATAAGCATCCGGTGAAGCAATTTGCCCTTCTCCTACCCATACGCCTTTCCGTCTCCATGAGCCGAACAGGGTTAAGTCGTAGCTGAGGTATCGTGAGAACTTTGGAATGGGAGCTTGGTATAGAGGCTTGGTGAGCGCATCTTTAGGTCTGTTGAAGTTGTAGATAACCCCTACTTTTAAGCCCATTGTATTGAGGCCGGCATTGGGAAATTTAGTATTGCCATTGGAGAAATGGGTACCCGTAATTCCGGCAACCAGGTCGATTTCCCGTGAAACCATCCAGTTGAATTGTATGCCCGCATTGATATAGGCATTTGCCTTCGAACCGATGACACTATTGTGAGGATTGGTGTATTCGTCGTACGGTTTCCATCCTAAAGATAAGCCGAAGTTCCATTCGTAATTGAGTGATAGTCGCGAAGTAATACGGGCAATACGTGCTCCCTGATAGAGGTAAATGGCAATCGGATTTCCTAATTCTTCTTTGTTTCCGAAATCGTAATAGCCTAAGCCTATACCTTGATAGGCGCTACCATAAATCCGGTCGGCGCAAGTATTGGGCTTAAATTGGAATGAATATTTCAAGTGGGCTGAATAACCCCATTCGTAAGGCTTCCATTGTGAGTTATCTCCTGCCAGAAAAGAACTGGTCTGGAAAATGTATCCCGGGCGGTATTCTACTCCCAGTCTGTGAATAAAGCGTTTGGAGAAGTAACCTGTATCCGGCTTGTATCCCGGTATACTATCTTGTGCCCGGTTCTTTGCATGAGCAACGTCAGACAAGAAAAACATTGTCCCCACAAGGACTATTAATTTCCATATCTTTATATTGCTTTTCATGATATTGTGCCAGAATTCTAGTTTTATTATTATGCGGGGATATTCCCTTAAAATGCGTGGCAAATATAACGATAGTATTTGAATTAAAAATTATGATACTCAATAAAATGCAAAAAGAAGCCGTGTTTTTGGGAGATAGAAGTTGATTTGTCTTCTTCTGTCTCCCGAAAACACGGGCAATGACGGGGACAAAACAGGAGATTATCCCAGCAATTCTTTTACTTTGGCAGAAATGGCACGTCCTTCGGCAAGTCCGGCAAGTTTCTTGGAAGCAACCCCCATTACCTTACCCATATCTTTACCACTGGTAGCACCTGTTTCAGCAATAATTTCTTTCAAGGCAGCTTCCAGTTCTTCAGCTGACATTTGTTTGGGCAGATAGACCTCAATCACCTTTACCTGTGCCAGTTCTTCGTCTGCCAAGTCCTGGCGACCTTGCTGGATGTATATTTCAGCTGCATCTTTGCCTTGTTTTATGAGCTTCTGCATAATTTTCAATGCAGCGTCGTCAGTCAGAGTATCGTTAGCTCCCGGAGCCGTTTTTGCTTCCAGGAATACTTTCTTGATATTTCTCAGTGTTTCGAGAGCCACTTTGTCTTTGGCTTTCATTGCGGTTTTAATGTCTTCGCTGACTCTTTCAAATAAATCCATAATGCTATTTGTTATTTTACTATTTACATTTAATAATTGAAGTCGCTTTGTAACTTAGAAGGTTATCACACCTCCCAGGCCTTCACTTCCCTGTGCTTCTTCCGTAGCTATCTGCCCTTCGGTGGCGGCTTTGGTTTTGATAGAACTCAAAGTACTCTTATCGCGCAGATACGTCGGTGAACTTTCTACCATACTGATAATGTCGGCGTTGTCCAAGTCTTCCGGGTTGAAGATATAGATATGGCGACGTTTGCGGATATTTTTACTACCGATGCCACTGGCACTTTCACCATAGGCTTTGCGGATACGCTCTTTATTCTTCTCTTTTTCTTCTTCAAGTTGAAGCTGGCGTTCTTCCTCTTCCTGGCTGCGCTTTTCGAGTACGCTGTCCATACCGGGAACATCTTCCACACCGAAACCGGTGGCAAGTACGGTAATCTTAACTCTGCCTTCCAATGTGTTGTCCATAGCCACACCCCAGATCACCTCTACACCTTCGCGGAATTTGCTCATGAACTCGTGAATCTCGTTCATTTCTTCCATCATCAGCTCGGAACTTTCGCAGAAGGATACGTTCAGCATCACCTTCTTGGCATTGAAGATATCGTTGTTGTTCAGTAACGGAGAGTGCAGGGCATCGTCGATAGCTTTGGTCACACGACTTTCACCTTCGCCGAAACCGGTACTCATGATAGCCACACCACCATCTTTGAGGATGGTTTTCACATCTGCAAAGTCAAGGTTCACTGTTCCGCGCATGGTGATAATCTCGGCAATACTTTTGGCAGCAATAGACAATGTATCATCTGCCTTGCCGAAAGCATTCATGAACGTAAGGTCGGAATATATCTCACGCAAGCGTTCGTTATTGATAACCAGTAGAGCATCTACATGTTGGGCGATACGCTCCACACCGTCCAGTGCCTGGATAATCTTCTTTTCACCTTCGAAGATGAAAGGTATGGTGACGATACCGACCGTAAGGATGTCCATTTCTTTGGCTATGCGGGCTATGACGGGAGCAGCGCCCGTACCTGTTCCGCCACCCATTCCGGCAGTGATGAATACCATTTTTGTACCGTCGTTCAGTAGCGCTTTGATTTCTTCACTACTTTCTTCGGCGGCTTCGCGGGCACGTTCGGGACGGTTTCCGGCACCTAGTCCCTCGGTGATAGAACGCCCCAGTTGCAATTTTACGGGGACGGGAGACTCTTTCAACGCTTGGTTGTCTGTGTTGCACAGAACGAACGTCACGTCGTGTATGCCTTCCCGGTACATGTGGTTCACGGCGTTACCACCACCACCACCTACACCAATCACTTTGAT
>USSR01000590.1 GCA_900557355.1 uncultured Bacteroides sp. | reverse complement strand
CCGGGCGGCATGCAGTTCACGAAACCACTCGGCATCGGTAACCTTACCAAGGACAGTCGCCATCTTAGCCATCAACTCCAAATCATAAATGAAGTAGGCTTCCCATACCAGAGATTTGTCATTCTTCTCATCCTCCAGCCCCAGCCAATCACACAAATCACCCCACGAACGAGTTTGAACAATCAGGTTGGTTTCTGTTTCGATGGTATTATCGATGATGTATTGAATATAGCGTTTCATGGCGTCATAGTGTTCGCTCAACAAAATGGTATCCCCATATTGCTGGTAACACTCCCAAGGCACTGTGATTCCGGCACTTCCCCACAGCAGACCGCCAAAACCACCACCCAATGGAGCAATATCCGGAAAACGCCCATCCGTCCGCTGAACATCACGCATAGAACGGAGATAGCGTCTCAGGAATTGCGGAACATCCGCCAGATAAGTTGCCGTGCGCGAGAAGACAGAAATGTCTCCTGCCCATCCCAGCCGTTCATTGCGTTGCGGACAGTCTGTAGGAATAGAAAGGAAGTTTCCATAAGAAGACCAGGTTATATTCTTCCAAAGCTGATTCACCTGAGTATTGGAAGTCTCGTAGCGTGAAGCTAATTCGTGTATAGAGCTTAGTACTACCCCTTTCACCGCTCCCACAGGCAACGGTTTATCAATGCCTGTGATCTCTATAAAGCGGTAGCCATGATAGGTGAAGCAGGGAGAGATGGTTTCCTGCCCACCTTTGGCTATATAAACATCCTGAGCCATAGCGGCACGGATATTCTCCAGCATAATCATACCGATATTCCCTTCGTATTCCGGCAAATCGGGATATTTCACCTCAGCAAAACGCAATGTAATTTCCGTTCCGGGTTTCATGCCCGATAAACTAATCCGGGGAACTCCTACCATATTCTGCCCCATATCATACACAAACACACCGGGGCGGACTTCTTCCACCGAGAGAGCCGTCAACTCATTTATTTGTTTCACCGTCTGACCAAACTGCCCGATAAGTTCAAAGCTTGAATAATCATTCACCCACGGCATATTCGGATTACCTACCGTACTGATATTACCTTCCAAGGCAACTTCATGAGCCGGTTTCCAGGCAGATGCATCATAAGAGGCCATGCTCCATCCTTCCACTGCCGTTTCCCTTAAAGCATCATACACTTCGCCCTGGAAGAAACTACCGTAAGCAATAGGACCTTCACTGAAATACTGCCAGGATAACGGATCAGTTACCACCACATCGGTCCGGCCATCTGCATACGTGATAACCAGTTTTGCTAATAAAGATTGGCAGTCACCGAAGAAGTTCCAATTGTCTCCCGTAAAGGTAGCACCCCCACTCCACCAGCCTTCTGCCAGTAAAGCGCCAAGGGCATTTCTGCCGGAATGAACATACTCCGTTACATCAAACGTCTGGTACAGATGGGTTTTATTATACTGGGTGATTCCAGGATTAAAATAATCTTCTCCTATACGCTTGCCATTCAGATAAACCTCATAAATACCACGTGAAGTAACATACAAGCGAGCTTTGGTTATTTCTGTATGCGGAGTAGAGAAAACCGTACGAAGCATAGGGGCAGAATTGCCTTTGGGAGTGAAAGTACGAAAAGCACCGGAAACATCGCCATCTATCCAGTTATTCCCTTCTTTACAAGTAGTTATCACATTCGAAGGACTTCTGAAATTAGCAATCTCCATCTGCGGGAAAATAGCAGATTGCCCTGCGGGAACATCAAAACCGACATCGCCTACCACCGGGAAAGCAATAAAATCACCTCCCTGTCCCAGCGGATTCAGATTTACCCAACCAATCTCTTCACCACCATCCACATAGAATCTTGTAAACCCCAAATCGGAAGTAAGGCTTATGGTATGCTGTGCATACTTGTTGTTTTCATGAATCCATGTCAGCGGAACAGGGAAACTTTTGAAAGGAACGCTTCCCTGATCGTCCGGATGGTATCCCACACGATACACATTCAGCATTGCCTTTTTACCCGAAGCGAGTGAATCAATGCTCAATTCTATTTTAATATAAGATTCATCTTTTCCATTCTGCAAGTGATACAGGTTCTTATTCTTATCCATCAGACGCTTATCATTCGCTCCGTAGACAAAGCCTGCACGTGTGCTTTTTGACTTTTCATCCAGTTGAAGTGAAACATTCAGCCTGAATACCGGGAGATAGTGAGAATAGAGCATCCTGTCTTTATCTCCGCCACCTATCCACTTGGCACCACTCCATCCCTCGTAAGGGGAAGTTTTACTCATTAATCCTGTCTCAAACCAAGAAGTTTCCGATGATTGTTCGCCTCTTTGATTCCAAACGTTGACCGTCCAGAAATAGCAGGTAGCAGGTTGCAAAGGAGTACCGGCGTATTCTATGTTCAGTGACAGGTCACTCGACACTTTTCCGCTATCCCATGCCAAACTGCCCATTTCATCAGTCACTATTATCTGATAGGCCTTCTGCGAATAACCTCTTTCGGTATCCGGCACCACCATTTGCCAACTGAAACGCGGCTTTTCTACATCGATACCTAATGGCATTTCGGCATATTCCACCTTGAGTTTTTTTATAGAAACAGGATTTTCCGTAGTGGCATACAATAGAGTAGGAAAGAAAAAACAAATAAACAAAACAGATAAAATGTGAGTTCTATATCTTTTCATACATGACGTTTTTAGAGTTATAAAAGAGATTAGGCAAGCAAAGATAATAAACTTGCCCAATCTTTTTATTATGAGACACTTATTTTATTATTGGCAGGATGCTATTTGCTCTGCTTCTAAAACAATAGAAGTTTCATTTAATTATAACTCAAAAAAAGTCGAGATGTTTTTTATATTGCCTATTTCAAACAATACTTTTGGGTTATATAAATCTTGTGCTGTAATCGTATATCCTGACTAGAACTACCAATCATCAGCGAAAAGCTTCCAGGCTCCACAACCCATTCATCATCTTGCATATATAACATCATAGACTTTTTATTCAGCGTAAATGTAACGATCTGAGATTCTCCTGCCTCCAAATGTATTCGTTCAAAAGCACGTAACTGCTTTGCTGGAGTTGTATAACTACTTACATCATCACAGATATAAAGCTGCACAACCTCATCTCCGGATTTCTGTCCAGTATTAACGAGCTTCACCCTAATATTTACAATACAATCATCTGTTGTCTCATTTAATGTCACTTCCATATCCGAGTATTCAAAAGAAGTATAGCTCAACCCATATCCGAAACAATAGCGTGGCACTCCAACCTCTTCAAGATATTTATTGCGGTTTCCTGTTCTCTTCGGATTATAATATACAGGGAGTTGTCCAACGGAACGGGGTATCGAAATACTTAGTCTCCCTCCGGGATTATAGTCTCCAAAAAGAACATCAGCTAGAGCATTGCCCCCCTGCATACCAGGATACCAAGCATCAATAATGGCATCGACTTCTTGAATTATACCTTCTAAAAGTAAAGGACGCCCTTTTATCAATACTAATATTATTGGCTTTCCCAATTTCCTAATTTCTTGAATAAGTTCCAACTGCAAGCCCATAAGATTAAGCGTCGCTCTATCATATCCTTCTCCACTTTCCATATCACTGATTAAATTAGCAGAAACTTTTGCTGCACCTGTTTCTTCATATTCAGATGAAAAATCGCGCGCACTGGATCCTCCCATAACCATAATAACAACATCTGCGGAAGCCGCTGCATTCAAAGCGTCACGAATGCCGATACGGCTGGTGTCACGTATAGCGCAGCCTTTTGCATAAATCACATCTTCATTATAAACCTTATTCTTAATACCTTTGAGAACTGTAACTACCGAAGCTGTAGTCTGCGGTGCAGTATAATCTCCCAGCATATTATATATATTGTCTGCATTTGGACCGATTACAGCGATTTTCTTACTACAGTTTTTCTTTAAAGGCAAAATATTATCCCGATTTTTTAATAAAACAATAGATTGGCGCGCTACTTCTCGTGCCAGTTCCAAATGTTCAGAATTTGCCACCATTTCCGGAGCTGCCTTTTCGTCAACAAAGGGATTATCAAAGAGACCCATTCTAAATTTAAGTCTCAAGATTCGACTAACCGATTGATCTAATACTGCCGGAGATACATCTCCCTTTTTCACAGCTTCACCTAATTGCTCACCATATACATTCATTCCCAAATCATTATCCAAACCTGCATTTACAGCTTTCACAGCTGCTTCATAATCGCTGGCAGCTACGCCATGCTCTCTTAATCTTCCAATGGAACGAAGATCGGAAATAGTAAATCCTTGAAACCCCCACCTATCTCTTAGGACTTTGGTAAGTAGATGGTAGTTAGCAGTAGAAGGAATCCCATCAATTTCATTGTATGAGCTCATCACTGATAATGCTCCTGCATTTATCGCCTCTCGGAAAGGAGGCAAAATAGCTTCTTCCATTTCGCGAATACCCACATG
>USSR01000589.1 GCA_900557355.1 uncultured Bacteroides sp. | reverse complement strand
ATAATAAACTGGCGGTAGAAATCGGTTTGGACAAACTGGTAAAATACTCCACCCGTTCTTCCTCGCACAACAGCTATATGTACGGAAATGCTTTCGAAGCATTTATCGGCGCTATCTACTTGGACCAGGGGTACAAACGCTGTAAGCGGTTCATGGAAGAAAAGATATTCAAGAATTACATCGACCTCGATAAGATGTCACGCAAAGAGGTGAATTTTAAATCGAAGCTGATTGAATGGAGCCAAAAGAGCAAAGTTGAAGTTTCATTTGAACTTATCGAACAGTTCCTTGACGAAGACTACAATCCTATGTTCCACACCGAAATACGCATCGAAGGCATACCAGCAGGAAAAGGAACAGGATATTCTAAAAAAGAGTCCCAACAAAATGCTGCGCAGGCTGCTTTAAAGAAATTAAAGAATGATGCCGCCTTCAAAGAACAGATTGAGGCAACTAAAGCGCAAAACCATCAGCAGGAAAATACGGAAGAAGCTGAAGAAATTATTGAGAGTGCCCTGATTGAAGAGAATCAGGAAGTTACTTCAGTAACCGAACACGAGGTGAGCGAATAATCATTCGCCCGTATTTCAACCAAAGCAGATTCCCATCCGTCGCCCTTGAACCACAAGGTCGTTATCTTCCGTTACCAACTTCAGCTTTCCGGCTATCTCATCCAGAGGTGCAGAAGAAATTTCATCCCCTTTCAATGTAATCATTCTACCGAATTGCTCTGTAGCTATTAGTTCTGTGGCATGTCCGCCCATGCGGGTAGACAGATTCCGGTCGAAAGGCGTAGGTGAACCTCCACGTTGAATATAACCAAGCACCGTTTCACGGGTTTCTATACCCGTCTCGTACTCTATCTCCTGAGCAATGTACTCGGCAGCACGTTTTCGTCCATCCGTCTGTATACCTTCGGCAACCACTACAATGGAATAAGGTTTCCCTTTCTTTAAACGGTTCAGGATCGTCTCTCCTATATTATGGATATTATAAGGGATTTCGGGTATCAGGATCACATCTCCACCACCTGCCATACCGGAATAAAGTGCAATCCAGCCAGCCTTATGTCCCATCACTTCAATCACCATCACCCGTTTGTGCGAACTGGCAGTAGAGTGCAACCGATCGATGGCATCCGTAGCAATGCTCACAGCAGAATCAAATCCGAAAGAGAAATCGGTTCCCCAAATATCATTATCAATCGTCTTGGGTACGGAAACAATATTCAGTCCCATGGCAGCCAGTTTCGCAGCAGTTTTCTGCGTACCATTACCACCGATACAGACCACGCAATCCAGCCCTAATTCTTTCACGTTCTGTTCAATAAGTGCCGGTTTATTCACATCGGACATCACACCATTCTTCTTGAAAGGCTTTTCACGGGAAGTGCCCAGCATCGTCCCGCCCTGATTCAATAAACCGGACAAAGATTTATCGGTAAACGACTCCACATCTTTAGTCAGCAATCCTTGAAAGCCGCTATGAATACCTATTACTTCCATTCCATAATGATTGATTGCAGTCTTGCATACTCCACGAATGGTGGCATTAATGCCGGGACAATCGCCTCCCGAAGTCAAAATTCCGATTCTCATAACTACCTTTTTTAGGGAACAAGTTGAAGGGTATCAGGTACAGGTAAACTTGTCTTTTTGTCTTGCTAACTGGTCAACTTGTTAACTTGTCAACTGAATACGTCCGTAAAGATAGAAAAAAAAGAGAAAAAAGATAGAGAAGCCAATAAATAAGATTATTTTTGCGCTACAAAATAGTTTTAGCTAAGAGAGATGAATATCACAACATTGCTGAATAAGGTGTATTTTACCCCTCGCCTGAAAAAAATCGATTTATATGCCAACCGTGCAGAAGAGCTGCAACACCAAGTGTTGAACCGTCTGGTGCGCATGGCCGAGAATACAGAATGGGGAAAGAAATATGATTATAAAAGCATTCATACTTATGAAGACTTTAGAAACAGACTGCCCATACAGACTTACGAAGAGGTAAAGCCGTATGTGGAACGCCTGCGTGCAGGAGAACAAAACCTGCTCTGGTCATCAGAGATACGCTGGTTTGCCAAATCTTCGGGTACCACAAACGATAAAAGCAAATTCCTGCCCGTCAGCAAAGAGTCCCTGAACGATACACACTACCAAGGTGGCAAAGATGCAGTTACTCTTTATCTGGCACAGAACCCCGACAGCCGTTTCTTCTCCGGACAAGGTCTCATTTTAGGTGGGAGCCATAGTCCCAACCTCAATTCCAGACATGGGCTCGTGGGCGACCTTTCTGCTATTCTGATTCAAAATATACATCCATTAGTAAACTGTGTTCGCGTTCCAAGCAAGAAGATCGCTCTCATGAGCGACTTTGAAAAGAAAATAGAAGCCATTGCCAACAGTGCTGTTTCGAAGAATGTAACCAGCCTCTCCGGCGTTCCTTCGTGGATGTTGGTACTCATCAAGCGTATTCTTGAAAAGACCGGCAAAGAATCTCTGGAGGAAATATGGCCCAATCTGGAAGTCTTCTTCCATGGGGGCGTTGCCTTTACACCTTACCGCGAACAATATAAAGAAGTAATCCGCTCGTCCAAGATGCATTACGTGGAAACGTACAATGCTTCTGAAGGAAATTTCGGGACACAGAACGATCCGAATGATCCGGCTATGTTGCTGATGATTGACTATGGTATTTTCTACGAATTTATTCCATTGGAAGATGTGGGAAAAGAGAATCCCCGCATCTATTGTCTGGAGGAAGTCGAAGTAGACAAGAATTATGCACTGGTCATCTCTACATCTGCAGGATTGTGGCGCTATATGATTGGAGATACTGTAAAATTCACACAGAAAGACCCATATAAGTTCGTCATTACCGGACGTACCAAGCATTTCATCAATGCCTTCGGCGAAGAATTGATTGTGGATAACGCAGAAAGAGGGTTAGCTAAAGCTTGTGAAGCGACCGGAGCGATGATTTCCGATTATTCGGCTGCTCCTGTATTTATGGATGCTAAAGCCAAATGCCGCCATCAATGGTTGATCGAGTTTGCTCAGATGCCGGATAGCGTGGAGAACTTTGCCAAGATACTGGATGATACATTGAAAGAAGTCAACTCCGATTACGAAGCTAAACGCCAAAAGAACATTGCCCTGCAACCCCTGGAAGTTATTATTGCCCGTAAAGACTTGTTCCATGATTGGTTGGCACAAAAAGGAAAGTTGGGCGGACAACATAAAGTACCGCGCCTCAGCAATACAAGAGTATATATTGAAGAGATGTTAGAACTGAACAAATAAAATTATAAAGTAATACTATAGTAGGAAAGGCCATACTAACTTTAATCAGTATGGCCTTTCCTATTTATTATTTCAGCAGGAAAAACAGACAATCGTCCCAGGCAATCAGAAATTATAAGCCAATCCAACACCCAGTATCTCTTTGAATTGTACCTTTGGACCTCTTTCAACGCCCTCATCAGTAAAGGTTTTCACATCATTGTCATACTTCAAAGTCATATTCAGAGTTGCCGAAAGCACTTTATTAATCTTCATGCTGATAAGTACATCCCAGTTTACATCTACATTGCCAAAGTCTTTATTATAAGGAGTAAAGAAGTCAGCCGTAGTAATCAGGTTCACATTCTCCATGACTGGTAATTCTGCACGGGCTTTCAGGAAAGCACCCGCTTCAATCTTAAAGTGATCACCCGGATCAACTCCAAAGGAACCTAAATCAGAGAGATAATCATCGCACACAAAGGTCATCTTGGTAGAAGCCGGTGAAAAGAAAATAGAATAGTTACTTTTCGGTCTATATTCCATACCTAAAGCAACATTGGAATAAGCGGGAGCGAAGAAATTGGAGATATAGTGACTCTTGTCCGGATAATTATAACCTTTGGCAAACTGAGTATTCAGGTCAGCCATAAGCGTATAGTACCAAACTTTGGTAGCTGCATATCCCAACTGGGTAGATAATCCAATCTTATCGGTACTCTTTCTCATCCCCTGAGATTTGGTCTTCGACAAACCATAATCCAGCACCAAGTTCGTTACCCACAGCCAGTCTCCGTTCTTATGCGTCAGCGAACCATTCAGGTAAGCATTCCCGGCCACAGAGTTTTCACCACCAGCTGACCAGTTTGCAATAGCAGTTTGGGACATGTTCACACCCGTCACACCTTTCAGTACCCATGCTCCTTCTTTGTATCCTTTATCGTCCGTTTGGGCAGAGACGATCATTGCCAAGGTGGCAAATAGCATCATCAAATATATACGTTTCATACTGTTATTCGTTTTAATTGTTTCGTAAAAAATAGACGTCTTTCTATTTCAAACAGAGTAAACTATTTTTTTGTTCAAGAACAAATAAAAGAATGATTATATAATAATGCCTCCTCCCAACAGTAGGCCATCCTCATCATAAAAAGCGGCAGCCTGACCGGAAGCTATAGACTCCAACAGTTCGTGAAGTT
>USSR01000588.1 GCA_900557355.1 uncultured Bacteroides sp. | reverse complement strand
TAATCCGTAGATTGGAACAAGGTACCTCAAGGTGACGATGTTGTAAGTGTCATCGAGTTGACTTTCGGTAATCAGACAAAGGAAGTATTCGTTCCTGTCTTCAATCCGGCAAACCCCACAGTTGAGGAATTGAGAGGAATGTATGTAGAAGACAACGGATGTGTTTCCATCAATGCTGGTAAGTTCCACCGGAAAGTGGAAAATAGCGGTATAAAAATCAGAGCTATCAAGGGATTGGGATACGAGAACGATTGTGTTCAGTTGGGAGAAGCTACCCAGAATGTGCCCAATATGTGGTTCACTAACAAGAGCCCTAAAGCCGAATATGACTTTTATACATTCAATGGTGGCAATGCAACCGTACACGTTTATGCCCTGCCTTTGTTCCCTGTCGACTCCAAACATGATACCCGCTACGGCATTATGATCGATGACGACATGGTACAATGGATGATTACTTCGGCTAAAGAATACTCCAGCCAGTGGAGACTGAACGTGTTCCGCAACAGTGCCATCAGCACTATCAATGTAAATGTCGACAAGCCCGGTAAGCATACCCTGAAACTTATCAGTGCCCATCCGGGTATGATTATCCAGAAAGTAGTCATCGACTTCGGTGGAATGAAACGCTCTTACTTAGGTCCTAACGTAACATACATAAAATAATAATTATGGAATTAAAGAAAATCTTAATTGCAGCCGTATTGGTTGCCGGCATGGCATTTCAGACAAATGCCGCAGATATTCCGCGCAAGGAATATCCCCGCCCTCAGTTTGAACGGACAGCATGGGTGAATTTGAACGGTGAATGGGATTACACATTCGATTTCTCCAATTCGGGTATGGAGCAGGAGTATCACAAAGCTACTTCCTTCTCAGGAAAGATAACAGTACCTTTCTGTCCGGAAAGCAATTTATCCGGTGTAGGGCATAAGGACTTTATCAATCATATCTGGTATCATCGGGAGATAAGTATTCCGCAGGATTGGAGCGGCAAGAATGTATTGCTGAATTTCGGAGCTGTCTACTACAATTCTGAGATTTACATTGACGGAGCTTTGGCAGGACGTCACTTCGGCGGTAGTTCTTCTTTCAGCATCGATATCACCAAGTTAGTGACTCCGGGTAAGGTACACCACCTAGTAGTACGCGCATCCAGTGATTTGCGTTCGGGCATGCAGAGTGCCGGTAAGCAGAGCCTGCAATTTGGTTCTTACGGCTGTAACTATACCCGTACTACAGGTATCTGGCAGACTGTATGGATGGAAGCGATCAATCCTTCCGGCTTAAAATCCGTACAAGCCGTTGCAGACGTCGATCAGGAGCAATTGGTCGTATGGCCTACATTCTACAGTGACAGTAACAACAAGCTGAAGATTACGCTGAAAGATGGTAATAAAGTCGTTGCTGCTGCCACAGTGAAAGGTACCAACAGTTCTGTGGCCGTACTTCCGGTAAAGAAAGCCAAACTTTGGTCACCGGAATCACCTTTCCTATACGACATTACTTATCAGATGATTGATCCGGCAGGAAAGGTTATCGATGAAGTATCATCTTACATAGGTATGCGCAAAGTGCATATTGAAGGAAATAAGATTTATCTGAATAACAAGCCTTACTATCAACGCCTGGTACTGGATCAGGGTTTCTATCCCGATGGCATCTGGACAGCTCCTACCGATGAAGCATTGAAACGCGACATCGAGTTATCGATGGCTGCCGGCTTCAACGGAGCACGCCTGCATCAGAAGGCATTCGAAGAACGCTTCTATTATTGGGCAGATAAACTGGGTTATATTACTTGGGGAGAGGCTCCAAGCTGGGGTATGGATGCCAATAACATAGAGGTGGCACGCAATTTCCAGGTTGAATGGTCGGAACTGGTACTTCGTGACCGGAACCATCCTTCTCTATTGATCTGGACACCGATGAACGAAGAATGGTGGCCTGATTTGGTTCAGTACCCACGTTTTACGACCGATTTATACAATCTGACGAAGTCACTCGACCCTACCCGCCCGGTAAACGATGCCAGCGGTGGTTGCCACATCAAAACAGATATATGGACTGTACACAACTACGAACAGGATCCTGCCAAGCTGAAAGATATCATCTACAAAGATGGTAAATTCTTCCAGGCTCCCAACTATAAGATTGGAGTACCTGCAGCCAATATTGGCTTCAACGGTTTACGCCAGAATGCAGTATATGACTTCCCGGTATATGATGGCAAAATGCCATATCTGATTGATGAAGTAGGGGGTATTAAATGGGTGAAAGACCAGGATAAGACCAACTCAAGCACACAATCATGGGGTTACGGCACACCTCCGAAAACTGAAAAGGAATTCCTGGAACGACTGGAAGGTCAGATGAATGGCATTCTCGAATTGAAAGATCAGGTTTGGGGATATTGCTATACTCAGCTGACGGATGTGGAACAGGAACAAAACGGTATTTATTACTATGACCGTACTCCTAAGTTTGATACGAAACTTATTCACAGTATCTTCAGTAAGAATCCTGAAGATCTGGAAGGCACTTATACCAATCCATTATGCAATTATGGTCCGGATCCCTGGGCTATCTGGCACGATGGTTCCTACTATTACATGCATACCATGGTCGACAGCCTCGTGTTGTGGAAGACGCAGGATGTGACCGACATTCGTAATGCAGAGAAGAAAACAATCTGGATTCCGACAGACCCGTCTAATAAGCATAACCTGTGGGCACCCGAGATTCACAATATTGATGGAAAGTGGTACATCTATTATGCAGCCGATGACGGTAACTCCGACAATCACCAGATGTATGTACTGGAAAATACAAACAAAGATCCGTTCAAGGGAGAGTTCGTGATGAAAGGCCGCATCAGTACGGATAAAGATAACAACTGGGCTATTGATGGATCAGTATTCGAAAACAAAGGCAAATTATACATGGTTTGGTCCGGTTGGCAAACCCGTCGTGTGGATACCGAAACCCAATGTATCTACATTGCCGAGATGAAGAATCCTTGGACACTGGGTTCCGAAAGAGTCCTGATCTCTAAACCGGAACTGGAATGGGAACGCCACTACATTAACGAAACCGGTTGGAATCCTCCACACAAAGTATTTGTGAACGAAGGACCTCAACCGTTGAAGAGCCCGAAGGGTAAATATATTCACGTTGCTTATTCGGCAAGCGGTGTATGGACTCCGTACTATGCTTTGGGCATGCTGACAGCAGATACGAATGCAGACTTGTTGGATCCGGCATCCTGGAAGAAAGCTCCCCAGCCTCTGTTCCGCCAGTCTCCTGAAAATGGAGTATACGGTACAGGACACAACAGCTTCTTCAAATCACCTGATGGCAAAGAATGGTATATCCTGTATCATGCTCGCGACACTCAGGTAGATCCTCCGGGCATGGGCGATACAAGATCTCCCCGTGCTCAGAAGATAGAATGGAAAGCTGACGATTACCCTGTATTAGGTACACCTTATCCAAAGACGATGCGGTTGAAAAAACCGTCAGGGACAAAGGTTAAATGATTAAACTGAAACTCTGAAATCAACAAACAATAATGAACAAAGCATCTTTATGGATAAGTTGCCTTATGCTGTTTCTCCTTGCCGGCTGTACGAATGCCGGCAAGCAGGCAGCTGAGGAAGAAACAACTTTCACCAATCCGGTCATCTATGCTGATGTACCGGATGTTGACGTTATACGCGTAGGTAGTGATTACTATATGATTAGCACTACCGCACACATGTCACCCGGAGCGCCTATCATGCACTCCAAAGACATGGTTAACTGGAAAATCATCAGCTATGTGTTTGATGAACTCAAAGAGAGCCCATACAATGATCTGGAAGGCGGTAATATCTACAGCCGCGGACAATGGGCTGCTTCCTTACGCTATCACGACGGGCTTTTCTATGTATTCTTCGGTACAGGAAACAAATCCTACATTTATACGGCAAAAGATCCGGCAGGAAAATGGGAACAGAAGCTTGTGATTGATGAGTATCTGCACGATGCTTCCATGTTGTTCGACGATGATGGACGCATTTATCTGGCTTATGGTGCACGCCATATCCGTATCATTGAATTCAATAAGGATTTGTCTGGAATCAATCCTAACGGCTTACAGGTAGAAGTTATCCCCGGTGAGCCACAAGGGTTACTGGAAGGCACTCACTTCTATAAATTCAATGGTAAATATTACCTCACTCTGATCTGGTGGCCGGAAGGCGGCATACGCACACAACTCTGCTTCCGTTCCGATAAAGTGTCCGGACCTTATGAGATGAAAACCATTCTTTCGGATGATCTCGGATATGCCAATCACGGTGTAGCACAAGGATGCTTCATCGATACAGAAGCAGGCGAATGGTATGCTATGTTGTTTCAGGACCACGAAGCCGTAGGCCGTGTACCTGTGCTGATGCCTTGCCGTTGGGAAAATGGTTGGCCCATGCTGGGGGACGAAAATGGCAAAGTGCCTCCGGTAATGAAAG
>USSR01000587.1 GCA_900557355.1 uncultured Bacteroides sp. | reverse complement strand
GGAGAAGGACATCAGGATCGAATACACGGGTCTGCGGCCGGGTGAGAAACTTTACGAGGAAGTACTTTCGAATAAAGAGAATACGGAGCCTACGTTACATGACCGCATCCGGATTGCTAAGGTGCGGGAGTATGATTACCGGGAGGCATGTGAGGTAGCCGAAGAGCTGGAAACTTTGTCCCGGAAAGTCGAGATTCCCGATATGGTCAGACTGATGAAAAAGACAGTTCCCGAGTTCAAATCAAAGAACTCAAGGTTTGAGGTGTATGATAAATAGAGTGTCGTTACATACATTTTGCGAACGTCTTAAAAGTAGTGATCTATTCAAGGACTCGTTTTGGGCCCTTGCTGGTAGTGCCTTGGGTAAAGGTCTTTCTTTACTTGCAGGAATTGCCGTAGCACGATTTCTCGGCAAAGAAGTATATGGCGAATATGGAACCATTAGGACCACACTGTTCTATATTGCGATAGTTTCCACTTTTGGATTTGGCTATACAGCAACTAAATTCGTTGCCGACTATATTTCGGAAAAGCCCGAAAAATTAAAGTCATTGGTTTGGACTTTTTTAAAAATTACTTTAGTTTTTAGTGGGTTATTAGCATTAGTTCAAATAATTTTTGCCGCTTCTATTGCTCTATTCATTGATGCACCAAATTTAGAATTTCAACTGCGTTTTTTTTCATTGTTAATTATTCTGAATGGATTACAAACAACCCAAATCGCTATTTTATCAGGATTTAAAAAATTTAAAGAAACTGCAAAAATAAATATTTACACCGGTTTTGTCGTATTTATTGGTAGCATTATCATGACATGGTTTTGGGGACTAACCGGAGCTCTTGGAGCATTAATGTTGTCATTTGTGGTTCAAGTTATACTGAATCAAATAATTATCCGACACGCTCTGACTCAGTATAATTCAAATGAAAAAGTTTCAAGATCAGAAATATACTCTATGTTAGGTTTTTCAATTCCTGTAGCCCTTCAGGAGAGTTTGTACACAATAGTACATTGGATAGGTTTGCTCCTACTGATTCATTTTGCCAATTATGGCGAAGTCGGTTTATCGTCAGCTGCAGCATTATGGCAAAGTGTTGTGATTTTTGTACCGGCAATGTTAAAAAACGTGATGTTTTCTTATTTATCAAGCTCAGATAACCATTCGTCTCTGATCAATAAACTTCTTTTAGTCAATTTTTTATCCTCATTACTCCCCGTTTCAATCGTCATTCTTTTTTCTGGATTTATCAGTTCTTTTTACGGTGTGAGTTTTGTTGGGTTACCAAAAGTTTTGAATATCTCAGCAGCAGCAGCTCTT
Source organism: uncultured Bacteroides sp. (assembly GCA_900557355.1). Lineage (GTDB taxonomy): Bacteria > Bacteroidota > Bacteroidia > Bacteroidales > Bacteroidaceae > Bacteroides. The sequence goes on along the minus strand of USSR01000587.1, from coordinate 3,203 downwards.
TTCATCTGTTTATCGGAAGTTTATTGTTATGAGTTTATATCACGGGGAAAACCGTGGATAGTTTTCATAGCGCGCCTTGTTCGCGATATGTTCATTCTTATTCTCACCTACATTATTTTGCAACAAATTAATGAAAGTCAAGCTTATTGGTTTGCACTTATCTCACTAATTGCGAATGGGATATTTCTAATTTTACTACATCTAAGATATAGATATGTTAAGTAAAATACATATTAATAATAAATATTTTGTCCTATTCGTACTAGGGCTATTGGGATTTGCAGCAATAAAAGCAATGCAAGGTCTAGCTAATATAGATTCCACCTCACACAATAATACTAATTTTATTTATGTAATTATCGGAGTGTTATCTGTGATCTATATATTATCGCATTGGAGAATTGCTTTTGCAAATAATATATATACAAAAACGATATGTTCATTTTTGGCATACTTGATTTTAAGATATGCATTTTTTTATGATGATACAACAATAATAAGACTTATTGCAAATTGTGTATGGCCAATTATTGCAGTGTTAGGTTATACTATTGGTTATAAGAACTATACATCGGAGAACCTATCTGCCATAGCACGAGTTTATCTTACATTTATTGTTCCATTTTTTGTTTATAATGTCTTTCTTAGTTTTACATTGACATACGATACAGATGAGTTTGCCAAAGATGCTTTTTTTATTTGTCTAATTTTTTTACCATACATTTTTCTATTGAAATCTCCCAAATGGAAATACATATTATATATCATTTTTGCAGCAATTGCATTCATTTCGACCAAAAGAACCATTCTAATCGCAACAATATTGTCGGGCGTATTATTTTTTCTCAAAACAAAAAGAGGTAAGGAGTCTCTTGCATTAGTGATCCTCTTTGTTATTATTTTTTCATTTTCACCGCTTAGTAAGGATATTATTGCAAATACATCAGATCGTTTTCTAAGTATCGGTGAGGACGGAGGTAGTGGTAGGAATACACTTTACTTTCAAATATGGACTGATATATCTAGTAATTATTCGACACAAGACATATTAGTAGGCAAAGGATTCAGTTCGGTCTCGCATTTAGTTGGAATGGATGCGCATATGGACATATTGCAGATTCTACATTCATTAGGTTTTATAGGATTGATTATTTATCTAACTATATATATCATAATACTATATAAGTTGAAAATGTATAAAAACATAGTTGATTATAATGATCATTTAGGTTTGATAACTTTTATTACATTTATTTGTTTTGTTATAGTAGCTAACATGAATTGTTTTATATTCAATCCATCGTTTAGCGTTCCGATGTTTTTTCTTATTAGTCTTTTTATCGGAGCTATTTCATGCCGGCTGCAATATTATCAAAGATTTCACATATAAATATTTATGGCATTTTATTTAATTGGATCGTATATTAACTCTATTGACGACTCGACGATGCAGCAATTGAATGCTATGTCGGATCCAGCTGCAAATATCTATCAAGAATCTTTAATTAAGGGTTTTTTCAATTGTGGAATTGAATTAATTCCATACTCATTCAAGGTTGTATCAAAGAAGTTATACTCTCAATATAGCCTATTTTATAAGTCCTGGTGTTCATTATATCCAAATGTATCAATCAAGCCTCGGTCTTATATTAAAAATTTCATCGAATGCTATTTCTTTCTTTATAAATCATTAAGAAGTAAGCTACAACGAAATGATGTGATTATTTTATATTCATTGAATATTGCAGCAATTATTTCAACATTGGTAGCTTGTCGAAAATACCATAATAAAATATGTGTAATTATTACAGATCTACCATTGCACATGTCTACAAATGGATCCATTTTTTACCATATTATGAAATGGGTTGCTAATAAAATAATAAAATCGTGTATGCGGAAAATAACATGTTTTGGTATTTTGAGTGAATATATGTCTGAGTATCTCCCGAAACATGCAAACTACGTAGTCATTGAAGGTATTTATTCTCCTTGTAACTTAGTTAATATTCCTCAACCTAAAATAGACGGTCGAATTCTATATTCTGGAACCTTAGCAGAAAGATATGGTATCAAAAATTTGTTATTGGCTTTTAATTTATTAAAAAATGAAAATTATTCTCTGATTATATGTGGCAGAGGTGATTCAGAAGAATATGTAAAAAATATGGCAACGAAAGATCGTCGAATACAATATTTAGGATCTATACCTCATGATGAAATATTACAGCTACAACGGACTGCATCTTTATTAGTAAATCCAAGAACTCCAGAAGGTATATATACAAAATATTCGTTTCCATCTAAAACAATGGAATATCTTGCCTCAGGAACTCCTACTCTTTTATATGAATTGCCAGGAATTCCCAAGGAATATTACCATTATTGTTATTCATTAAATGATCAATCGATAACTGCTTTGGCCGAAAAAGTAGATGAAGTGCTTTCTCTATCTATAGAAGAACGGACAAAATTAGGGGAAAAGGCACAACAATTCATATTAGATACCAAAAATGCAACAATACAATGCACTAAAATTTTAGAACTAATTAAAAGAACATGAGTATTTTTACAGGAAAAGTCCTATTAATCACGGGAGGGACGGGATCGTTCGGTAACGCCGTGCTACGTCGCTTCCTCAATAGCGACATCAAGGAGATCCGCATTTTCAGTCGGGATGAGAAGAAGCAGGATGACATGCGTCATGCGTTACAGAACCCGAAAGTGAAGTTCTACATCGGCAATGTCCGCGACAAGTCATCGGTGGATATTGCGATGCGTGGCGTCGATTATGTTTTCGCAGCCGCAGCATTGAAGCAGGTTCCGTCGTGCGAGTTCTTCCCGATGGAGGCTACACGTACGAATGTCATCGGTACGGGTAACGTGCTGGAATCGGCCATTGAACACGGTGTGGAGAACGTCGTAGTCCTTTCTACAGACAAAGCCGCTTATCCGATCAACGCGATGGGTATCTCGAAGGCACTGATGGAAAAAGTGGCTATTTCCAAAGGCCGTGAATTAGGGGAAGGTGCCGCGACGACGATCTGCTGCACGCGCTACGGCAACGTGATGGCGAGTCGGGGAAGCGTTATCCCGCTTTGGGTGGAGCAGATGATGGAGGGTAAACCGATCACGATCACCGATCCGAACATGACCCGTTTCATGATGACGCTGGACGATGCCGTGGATCTGGTCGTCTATTG
>USSR01000586.1 GCA_900557355.1 uncultured Bacteroides sp. | reverse complement strand
ACCTTCCGATCTGTTGGGAGAAGATGGAGAAGCTACTATAGACGGTATTCATTTCACAGATCTAGGCATGATGAGATATGCTGATTTAGTTTGTCCAATCATTAAGAAAGCAATCAAATAAAAATAGCAATATTTGTCCTATTTGTCTTAAATACTTTAACATGACCGATTTGACTAATGAACTTTGTGCTTAAAATTTAAAGTTATTTGAAATATCTGATTTAAATATGAAAAAGATTCTTTTATTTCTATTTATATTTCTATCCACTTTTGCAAATGCACAAAAGCATAAAAAAGTGTTATGTCCAACGCCACCCATGGGTTGGAATAGCTGGAACTGTTTTAACAAGAATATCAGTGAAGAACAAATACGCGAAATAGCGAATCTTATGGTCTCTACCGGACTTAAAGATGCTGGATATACATACCTCAATGTGGATGATTGTTGGCAGACGCATCGGGAGTCTTGCGTTATTCAATCTGATTCGGTAAAGTTTCCGTCTGGAATCAAAGCATTGGCTGATTACGTACATTCAAAAGGTTTGAAATTCGGTATATATTCTTGTGCAGGTTCGAAGACATGCGCTGGTAGACCCGGTAGCCGAGGCTATGAATATATCGATGCAGTCACATATGCAGAATGGGGAGTTGACTTTCTCAAATATGACTGGTGCCACAACAACGGAGCTAATGCCCGAGAAGCATACTTTACCATGTGTGATGCCTTAAAAAGTACTGGTCGTCCTATAGTTCTATCAATTTGTGAATGGGGGACGAATAGGTAATGGGAATGGGGGAAAGGTATCGGTGAGATGTGGAGGGTATCCGAAGATATTATTGCAACAACCGAAGGTACAGCATACTGGGGAGGAGCGAGCATTCTGAAAATTATAGATATTATGGCTCCTCTTTGGCCATACGCGGGACCAGGACACTGGAATGACGCGGATATGCTCCAGGTAGGCAATGGAGATCTAACATACGATGAAAACGTGATGCACTTCTCAATGTGGTGCATGCTCGCTTCACCTCTGATAGTAGGATGTGATCTTCGTAATATTGATAAGAAAATCCTTGATATACTTACCAATAAGGAAGCTATCGCCATAAACCAGGATAAGCTCGGAAAACAAGGCCGTATGTTCGAACGTAGTGGAAGATATCATGAGACATGGATCAAAGAATTGTCAGATGGCCGTATAGCCTTATGTTTCTTGAACAAGGATGAAAAAGAATGGTCTCTTGATTACCATTTTTGGGGATTTGACATAATTGGGATAGACCGAACTTACGATCATTACATAGTACGTGATGTTTGGAAACATCAAGATATTGGAGATACTGGAGATAGGTATAGTTTCAAAGTACCGGCTCACGGTGTAGTTCTCCTTTGTCTTGTTCCTAAACAGTAATAAAAGAACCGAATATTCCTATATTACACAAATAAAAGCAGATGGTCAACTATTCCAAATACTCTTGACTGTTGCTTTTTACGTTATATCAATAAAAATAAATCTTCAAATACCAAAATGATAAAATATCATTTTGGTATTTGAATGATGCTATAATTGAATTTATTCAGGCGAGCAGTCAGATACGGAAAAGAATCGCATAGATTAGCCATTAGTATTATTCAGAAATTCCTGAAATCCTTCCCTTAGAGAGCATAATCATTATTATTTGATATCATGCATTGCATAGTGAATGTATTTCTTAATCTATTTATGCACTTTGTTTAATAAAGTAAGTTCATAAAAGCACTTCTAATAAATCAATAAATCCTATTTTTATGAGCCCAAATAGCTTTCTTTAAAACGTACGTGCTGTTTCTTATAAACCAACCGTATGTTTCTTTAAAACGAACCGTACGTTTCATTACAATCAACCGTGTATTTTTCACAAACAATACGGTAATTTATATGCAAATGCCGGTTCTTTTATTCGTAATTATGCATATAAATACCGTATTTTATTGTTTACTCGCTCTACTTTCTTTCATTCATAAAAAGTGGAAAATAGTAGAATCAAAGAAAAAACGACAGTATGTCAACTAATTTAATATAAAATAATCACATTGATATTTATGTTCTCCAAAACCACTTGATTTTTGTGAAGAACATAGTTACTAAAACAGCTAAAGAAGTAAGGATTGCTCCCTGAAGAAATCCCAACCAGGCATTTTGTTGAAAATAAGATAATAATGAAGCAATTCCAAGTATATTAGCCAATGGCATAATCAACAAATCGCCGACCACATAAGCTATCATCGGATTCTGACCGGACATCACCAAAAAACGAGTACTTTTCACACACCGGAAATAATCACAAACGATACTTAGAAATAAAAGAGCCAGAAAAGCCAACCCGGAAGTTACAAAGAAATAACTAAAAGTAGTTGGATCTTTTTTAATACCATCCTGGAAAGGCTCAAAGCACAAACCCAGAAGAAGTAAATATGCCCCTGCGTTAAACAACTTTCTCCATAATAAAGCTATTCCATCCACTTTACGTGGAAATATACACTTACCAGCTAATAACAATAAAACAGTAAACACAAGGTTGACAACCAAATTACGAGTGTATAGACCGTAAAGATTGCTAATGATGATAACAACGGATAATATCATCAACATAATACTCATTTTACGATAAGGAGATGTAGCATAATCATCCGTCTCTTTTTGATATGCTTTCATCCACTCCGCTAAATACTCCCCGGCTATACTGCCGGGAATAACGATAAATAAGTATTTCAAATAATCAAACCGATACATCCACGGCAGAGGAGTATAATTAAATACACTCTGTGTCCACGAACCGTCAACCGTACTCCCTACTATCATAGCCATCAGCAATATCAGAATTCCTAAACGCATCCAACGATTATGCATTGTGAAAATGTAAAGGATAGAACCGAAAATAGCCATATTAGCCAACAGCAAAATGATAATGTTGCTGGAGAATAAACTGAATGTTTTCCCATCCGCATAAGAAGTGGTAGCCAACATAATGGCAGCGACAATGTAAGCTCCCACTTTTATTGAAATATGTACCCAATCCGGCATTTTCAAAGGAATGCGCATGAACATGGGAAATAGAACAGCAAAACAGAGTATAGCCAGCAGCCATGCTCTGATATCCTGCGGAGAACTTAACATATACGGATAAAAATGCTGGATGAAAATAGCAAAGAAAGTCAACTGAATCCCCCGTTTGACAGCTTCATAAACAAGTTTTAATTTTGAATCACCTTTTTCAGCACGCTTCCTTATGGAAAAAGGAAACGCGGCTCCCATAGCGAACAGGAAAAAAGGAAACACAAGATCTACCCAAGTAATACCGGGCAACAGAGGATTAAACACATGATCTGGCGGAGGCGTTTGAGCATGACTCATCCAACCGGGAAGAACATGCGTTACGATGGTAGCCGAAAGCACCATCGTAATAATTGCATATCCCCGTAAGGCATCTAAAGCTAAAGCTCTGTTGTTCATAAAGCTCCCCCCTCGCGCATTCCTTTTTCTACTTCTTTCCAAAGATTCTTTTGGATGATGTGTACTATATCGAATACCATTAGTCCATCCGATCGACGAAGGTTCATCTCTATTGTTTCGGATAATTTCCCCGGATTATCATAGAACTGATCCACCAAGATGCCGCCCATAAACTTGTTGTCTTTAAGAATCTGACGCAAGTGCTGACAGGAACCTTCTACACAGTACCATGTACCGGCTTGAGCCTGCGAATCTGTCTCGTTCCAGATGTTGCGGTTCGTTTTCTTGTATTCCTCTATCGTTATGTCTGTATAGTAATTTCCGGTTGCATACAAATCGATCAGTTCCGCGTATCCGTAATTTTTATATTCGGGAGTGGCCCAACTGAAGTCTTTAGCCGGATCATACTTTTTGCTGGCGAAATTAACTCCCACTTCATAGTAAGACGGATACCAAGCTCCGGTATATGTGCCGAAAGAAACTTTTGGATTGGCGGCTTTCACTTCCTTACGTGCCAATGCCATAAAATCAGTAATGTTTTTCGTTCTCCATTCCATCCATTTCTGGAAATACTTTCCCGGTTGTGTGATAAACTTCCCATCCGTATTCTTCTTCCAAACAAAAATATCTTCGGGGAACTTCGCCACTTTCTTACCTATATATGCTTCAAACTTTTCACGTGACAGCGGTGAGAAGTCGGCTGTTATACCATCATAACGTACACGATCGAGCATCAAACCGTCCAAATCAGAGTATTTGGTCACCACTTCTTTCAGTACATTTAGAATATGCGTACGATATTCCTCGTTCAAAGGATTGATCATAGCACCATATTTATGTTTTTCTTCCGTAATCGGAATAATACCTTTCTCGGGAGTATACACCATGGATGCCCATTCCGGATGTCCGCTGTATACCATTCCACGATCGAAATAATTATGCCCGGCACAGAATACATTTAATGAAGCATGAACCTCAAGACCCAATTCGTGCCCTTTTTTAATGAAGTATTGCAAATAATCAAAATTC
>USSR01000585.1 GCA_900557355.1 uncultured Bacteroides sp. | reverse complement strand
TTTGGATGTCAGAACTTCCACCTGGTCACCACTTTGCAATTTATGGCTGAGTGGTACAAGTTTATGGTTTACTTTTGCGCCGATACAATGGCTACCTATATCTGTATGCAGGGAAAATGCAAAATCCAGTGCGGTAGAGTTCTGTGGCATGGTCTTGATTTCACCTTTAGGGGTGAATACAAAAATTTCCGATGCAAACAGGTTCAATTTGATAGTGTCGAGGAAATCAATGGCATCCGGCTGCGGATCATCAAGAATTTCCTTGATGGTACGTAGCCATTTATCCAGCTCGCCCTCATCCTCGCTACCACCACCTTCTTTGTATTTCCAATGTGCGGCAAAACCCTGTTCGGCTACGTCATTCATGCGCTCGCTACGGATTTGTACTTCTATCCACTGTCCATTATTACCCATGAGGGTAACGTGTAAAGCTTGATAGCCGTTTGCTTTGGGGTGACTCACCCAGTCGCGCAGACGGTCGGGGTGGGGCTTGTATATTTTAGAAATAGAGACGTAGATATCGAAACAGTCATTCAACTCTTCGTCCGCGTTACGCGGTTCAAAAATAATGCGTACGGCAAGCAAGTCATAGATTTCTTCGAATGGCACATGCTTGGTCTGCATTTTGTTCCATATGGAATAAATGGATTTGACGCGTGCCAGGATGCGATATTTCAGTCCCATCTTGTCCATCTGTGCGCGTATCGGAGCTGTGAACTCTTTGAATACTTTGTCACGCTCGGTAGCCGTAGCTGCCAGCTTGTTTTCTATTTCTTGATATTCCTCAGGGTGTTCGTACCTGAAACTCAGGTTTTCCAGTTCGGTCTTTATCTTATAAAGTCCTAAGCGGTTGGCGAGGGGAGCATATATATATAAAGTTTCACCTGCAATTTTGAATTGCTTATTTGGAAGCATGGAACCCAGCGTACGCATATTATGCAGGCGGTCCGCTATTTTAATAAGGATCACACGTATATCATCGGACATCGTCAACAGCAACTTTTTGAAGTTCTCTGCCTGTGCCGAAGCCCGGTCACCGAAGATACCACCGGATATTTTGGTCAGTCCGTCTACAATCTGGGCGATTTTCGGACCGAATATATTCTCTATGTCCTCTACAGTATAGTCTGTATCTTCTACCACATCGTGTAGTAATGCAGCACAAATGGATGTAGACCCCAGACCTATTTCGGTGCAAACAATCTGTGCCACAGCCAAGGGATGCATAATGTAGGGCTCGCCTGAGCGGCGTTTGATGCCCTTATGTGCCTGGTTGGCAAAATTGAATGCCTTTGTTATAATTTCAATGCGTTTACGGTGCTTGGTTGCCAAATAGTCGTTTAACAGTTGCTGGAAAGCCTGTTCAATCATTTCCTCTTCGACTTTTTCTTTATCTTTCTGGTTCACATTCTCTTCCATATCCCTGTCTCCTTTCTTCTATTGCTGCAAAAATAAGCAAATTTCAACACCGTGCAAGCGTTTGTGCTCTTATTTATATATCTTCAATTGCTTTCCGGCGGAAATTTTGGTGTTATGCAATCCATTCCAACTTTGAAGTTGTTTTACGGTGACTCCATAGCGGCGTGCAATAGTACCCAATGTTTCGCCATTTCGTATTTTATGATAAGTCAGATTTCCACTGCCGGTTGTAGCGCGTCTTGCTGTAGAACGGGGCTCGGAGATGGCTACGGTCCTACGGTTTTTGAATAATTCATTCGCACGGTGGGCATAGATAGTATCCTGGCTGTCGATAAATGTACTGATGTAATTCATAGGCAGACGAAGGGTTTGTGTCTTGCTTTCACCGGGAATTATATTCTTCTTATACTGAGGATTAAGGCTTTTGATTTCTTCCATGCTAACGCCACAGATATCAGCAAGCTGTTCGAAATGTAAGTTTTTTGTTACTTGTATAGTATCTGTAGCATCGGGGATATTAGTTTCCATGGGACAGATGTTGTGCTTGCAATAGTAAGTCATCACATAATTGGCGGCAATGAACGCAGGCACATACCCGCGGGTCTCTTTGGGCAGGAAATTATAGATTTCCCAGTAATCGGTTTTACCTCCGGCGCGGCGGATTGCTTTGTTTATAGTACCTGGTCCGCAATTGTAAGCGGCGATCACCAGATTCCAGTCTTGATAAATGGCGTACAGGTCTTTCAGGTAGCGGGCAGCTGCCCACGTGGCCTTGATAGGATCACAACGTTCGTCAATAAGACTGTTGCTTTCCAATCCGTACATCTTTCCGGTAGCCAGCATGAACTGCCACAAACCGGAAGCGCCTACACGGGATCTGGCAGAAGGGTTCAGCGCAGATTCAATGATAGGCAAGTATCTGAGTTCAAGCGGTAATCCATAGGCATCGAGTGCTTCTTCGAAGATGGGCATATAAAAGTTGCAGGCGCTCAACATGAATGATACGTTATTACGTAAACGTCCTGTGTACATGTCGATGAATTTACGTACAATCTCATTATAAGGCATTTCCATTACAGCAGGAATGCGGCTGAGGCGGTCGATATAAACAGAGTCACTAAAGAGTGGGTTCTCTGTGGAGGTACTGCAATCTTTACCTAAATCAATGTAATTTTTGGCTTTCCAGTCATTGAGTAGGCTGTCCAGCGGGTAAGTCATACTTTGGGGGAGTTCAATGCTTTCCTGACGTTCTGTTCCGTTGTCACGGATCACTACTTCTACACTTTCCTGAGCTTGCGCCTGGAAGGCGAAAAGTGATAGACAAAACAGAAACGGAGTAGCGATAAACTTCTTCATATTTACAGATTTATTCTTCATGTGTGATTATTCTTTGGTATAGCTTAATTCATTAAAAACGGAAACTACATTGCACTCCGACAGATTTGTTGGAGCTGCCTATACTGTATTGGCTGTTGATTACGGCAGGTTCTACCCGCATACTTAGGTCGGGGGTTATATCGAAATTAGACAGTTCCGCATCTACATAGGCATCAATCACTGATATCAGGTAAACGCCGATGAAAGCAAAAATACTCAGGTCACGATAGCGCCTGTACGTATCCTTTCGCTTTCGGAGGGTTTCTGTTATCTGCGTTTTGGGGGTTCTGTCCAAATATCCGGGTGGCAAAAGATCATGAATACTGTTGGCTTCCCAGTTGCCAAGAGCGGCATCTTTATAGGCTTGCATGTAGTCTTTATACATCTTGTTGTTCCAGGTTAGCGCATAAGCACATCCAGCAAATCCACCATATATAATAGGTAACTTCCAGTATTTACGGTTATAGATTTGTCCGCCACCGGGGATAACCAAGGCGAGCCATGTTGCCTTGGTCGGGTTGGGGATAAATACTTTCTTGTTAAGTACCCCGTTTATACTGTCTGTTGGTGTAGGAGACACTTGTGGGGTAGTACTGGAAGTCATTTCCAGCAGACGCTTTTTATTTTCGGCAGCAATGCTGTCGGCTAAGGCAATGCTGTCAGCAGCCGAAACCCGTTGCAGGGCAGATTCTGTTTGTGCATTCAGGCTGTCCAGAGCTACTTGTGGCAGTCTTTTTAGTGAGTCTGCATGCTCCAATTGCTGCCGTTTGGCAGCGGCACGCGGACGATTCTGCCCATACATAGCAATCCCTGCCGTCTGCACGAAGCAAAGCAGCAGGGCGATACACCATTGATATGTTTTTGTTCCTTTCGTCATTTATTTTTTAAGAGTATCGAGTATGCCGATAATACGTTCTAAATCTTCTTCGTTATTGAACGGGATACTGATTTTACCTTTTCCTTTTTCCGAACAGGTCAGCTGCACTTTGGTGCTGAAGAAGCCCGAAAGCTGTTGTTTCAGCATGTTGAATTCTTCCGGCAGTTTGGCACGTTTGGGAGCGATTTTGCGTCCACCGCTTTTCACGGCTTCGCCTTCACTCAGGGATTTTACTATTTCTTCCACCTTACGTACGGAATATCCGTGCTCGATGATTTCTTCGAATATCTTCACTTGCAACTTCGGATCACCCAATGTTACAAGCGCTCGGGCATGTCCCATGTCTATCTGCTTGTTCTGCAACGCCATTTGAATGGGGGCGGGCAATTTCAATAAACGCAGGTAGTTGGCAATTGTTGTACGTTTTTTACCGACACGTTCGCTAAGGCGTTCTTGTGTGAGCCCGTATTGTTCCAACAGATGTTGGTAGGCAAGGGCTATTTCCACAGAGTTCAAGTCTTCACGTTGTATATTCTCGATAAGCGCCATTTCCATGACGTTTTCGTCATCGGCAGTACGGATATAGGCGGGAATACTTTTCAGTCCGGCGAGTTGTGAAGCACGGAAACGGCGTTCGCCTGCGATGATCTGATATTCATCGTCCGACAGCTTGCGTAGGGTGATGGGCTGAATGATACCTATCTCAGAGATTGAATCGGCAAGTTCCTGAAGGGCAGTCTCGTCAAATTCATGACGCGGCTGGTTCGGGTTGACGACAATCTTCGACAACTCTATTTCGTTGATGGAAGAAGAGCCTTCGGTCTGCACTTCGTCCATTGAAAGCAGGGCGTCCAGTC
>USSR01000584.1 GCA_900557355.1 uncultured Bacteroides sp. | reverse complement strand
GGGGCACGTTTGATGCTGAATATTCTGCGGGATCACCATTAGCGTCAGCATAAATGCGGAACATGGAGAAGTCTCCCGTGTGGCGTGGCCACATCCAGTTGTCCGTCTCTCCACCGAATTTACCGATAGAGGAGGGGGGAGCAGCTACCATGCGTACGTCTGTGTATACTTTCTTGTAGAACAAGTAATATTTGTTACCGGCATAGAATGGCAATGCTTGTACTTCGATGCCCTTCTTGTCCTTCAGATCGCTTTTTTCGAATAATTCCTTAGCCAGTTTGTTGAGGAACGGGCGAGTCATTGCATTCACTTCCGTCACTTCGCCGGCAGCGATTTTCTGGTTTACGATGTCCGTGATATCTTCAATACGGTTCACGAACTGGAACTTCAATCCCGGAGTAGGCAATTCCTCGCTACGGTTTTTAGCCCAGAAACCATCTGTCAGATAGTCATGTTCCACACTACTGTGTTGTTGGATAGAAGCATAGCCACAGTGGTGGTTAGTCAGGATCAGACCTTCCGGTGAGATAATCTCACCCGTACAGCCTCCTCCGAAGATACCTACCGCATCTTTCAGTGAGACTCCGCCCGGATTGTACAAGTCGTCTGCTTCCAGTTTCAGCCCTTGCTTTTTCATTAACTCAATGGAGTTCTGCTGTTTCATCAACTGCAACAACCACATTCCTTCGTCGGCACGCATTGCAGAACCGAACGCCAGCGCAGAGAGCGCCACTAAATAGGTCTTAATTTTCATTCTTACTTGATTATTATGATTTTGTTTTTATGAAATCCATCACATTGGCAGGCGGGCGCTGATTCATCAGCTCGTTCTTCATGAAGTCCATATACGGAGCCACATGACTGAAGAAACGGTGATACCCTTTACATAGATAGTTTAATCCCGGTTCTCCGCTTGCTGTCCGTGCAAAACGGTTCTTGGGACATTCGCCGTTGCAGGCAAACAGCCACTCACATTCATGGCACTGAGTGGGCAATGATTGCTGTTTCATCTGCCCGAAAGCCTGTTGCTTTTCACTGTACATCATTTCCACCAGTGTCTTCTGGTAAATGTTTCCCAACTTATATTCGGGGAATACAAAATGGTCGCAGGAATATACATCTCCGTTGAATTCCATTACTCCGGCATGCCCGCAGCTCTTTGCCATGGTGCATACCCCCGGCTGTTCGCCTATCCAGTTGGCTAGGGTAGAGTCGAACAACTGAATGTAATATGTGCCTACATCCTTTTTCACCCATTCGTCGAAGAGAGTACAGAGGAAATTGCCCCATTGTTCCGGGCTGACGGAGAAGTCCGCCAGTTCAGCCACCTCTTCCCGGTCGGCGAGTGAGGCGAGGTGTCGTCCGTCCTGATGTCCGAATACTCGCTCTACGATGGGGGCAAACTGTATGTAGTGGCAGCCTATTTCCTTGAAGAAGTTGTAAAATTCCAGCGGATAATCGGCATTGTAGTCATTCACTACCGCCATTCCGTTCCATTCTACACCATGCTTCTTCAATAAATTGATGCCTTGCATCACCTTTACGAAAGAGGGCTTTCCCTGCTTGTTTTTTCGATATTCGTCATGAAACTCCTGCGGCCCGTCGATAGAAACTCCCACCAGCCAGTTGTTTTCACGGAAGAATTCGCACCATTCATCCGTCAGCATGGTTCCGTTGGTTTGTATGCTGTTGTCTATGGTGCGTCCGCGTGCATATTTCTTTTGCAGCTCCATCGCCTTTTTGTAGAAAGACAACGGGCGCATCAGGGTTTCCCCGCCATGCCAGGTGAACATTACCTGCGGCATGGTTTGCGAATTAATATACTCTTCAATAAATTTTTCCAGCAACTCTTCGCTCATTACATGCTTGGGGTTGTTCTGGTATAGTTTGCTCTTTTCCAGGTAGTAACAGTAGTCGCATGCAAGGTTGCAAACGGCCCCTACCGGTTTCAGCATGACGTAGAGTGGCTTGGCAAAAGGAGCATAAGTTGACATAGGAGACTATCTTGTTTCAGTAATAGGGTTTACATTTTGTTACTTATCACTGCAAAAATAAGTAAACTAAATGAAATATCCTTTCTTTTCTCCCTCCTTATAAGGATTATTAATGGAAAAAAGAGAGCAAAATTTAAATATTGATAAAAAGTTTCTTTACAGCGCGAATAGGTTGTACCTTTGTATCGTATTTCTTAAAAATCGTTTCCTGCATGATTAGAATGAATGTGAACCGTATTTTGCCCTTAATGCTTTTGCTCGTGCTTTTTGCTTCGTGCAGTCGCAAGTATAAAGTGGAGGGTGTGTCATCGGTGACCAGTCTCGACGGTAAGATGTTATACCTGAAAACGCTCCGCGACGGGCAATGGATAACAATTGACTCTGCCGAAGTGGTGCACGGTTTGTTCTCAACGAGTGGCCCGTCAGACTCTGTAATGATGGTGACGCTCTACATGAATGATGAGGCTATCATGCCTCTTGTACTTGAGAACGGTAAAGTTGAAGTCTCCATATCCAACTCTCAACTCACCGCTAAAGGTACACCGCTAAACAATGCTTTGTATGAATTCATCGAAAAGCGCAATGCGCTTGAGCTGAAGATTGAAGAACTGGAAAAGAAAGAGGCACGTATGGTTCTGGATGGCGCCGCATTGGATGACATCCATGAGCAACTGACTCAGGAGGGAGAGGCCTTGATAAAAGAAATGAATGACTATATAAAGGAGTTTATTTCTGCCAATTATGAGAATGTCCTTGGTCCTAGTGTATTCATGATGATGTGCAGCACGCTGCCTTATCCCATCATGACCCCACAGATAGAGGATATCATCCGTACGGCTCCCCAGTCTTTCAAGAGTACTCCTTTGGTGAGGGAATTCCTCGATAAAGCCAAAGAGAATATGAAATTAATAGAGGAACATCAACGCATGGAGGAGAGCAATCACTGATCCTCGTTTTTCACCATTCCCTTGTATTCTTCCGGTAAAGCACTTTCTACGGCGGCGTAGGCTTCGGCCATCGTCGCCTTGATGTTTTCTATACCTTGCCCTTTGGGTGGGATAGGGTCGTGAATGGTCAGTATCATGCGATGGCGATGTATCCACTTACCGGTGCGGGGTAGGATTTGGAATGAGCCGTCGATAGTGACAGGTACTACTTCCAATTGCAATTCGTCTGCCAACTGGAAAGCGCCTTTCTTGAAGTATCCCATGTGTCCTGTAAAAGTACGTGCTCCTTCCGGGAATACCACCAATGATACGCCATCTTTCAGTGACGCCTTTGCCTGACGAATGGTTTCCAGTACTTTCTTAGGTCCAGAACGGTCTACAAAGATGTGTCCTGCGCTTTCACAGGCTTTTCCGACGAAGGTAATTTCCGCAGGCTCTTCTTCATCATCCACTTGAAGTTGCGTCCCAGGAATCCGTAGATCAGGAAGATGTCGAATGCACCCTGATGGTTGGGCACGAATACGTACGATGTATGTTTATGTATCTTTTCCCGACCGCGCACCTTAACAGGGATCAGCAGGAAAACGCAAATTAGTTGTGACCATATTTTTCCGGGATAATATCCCCAGATGTGTGCACCGCCTATCAGTGAGCCGACAATCGTGACCAAGGCCGTAAGAATAGTCAATACCAGCAGAATTGGCAATGCAAAACATATTTGGTAAATGTAATAGAGTATCTTCATAGGTGTTGGATTTTTATTGCTGCAAAGATATGCATTTTGATTTAGATATACTACCCGGCAATGGCACTTTTAATGGTACATACAATGTC
The DNA here is from genome assembly GCA_900557355.1 of uncultured Bacteroides sp. Taxonomy (GTDB): domain Bacteria; phylum Bacteroidota; class Bacteroidia; order Bacteroidales; family Bacteroidaceae; genus Bacteroides. The sequence goes on along the minus strand of USSR01000584.1, from coordinate 761 downwards.
ATAATGCAAAGCAAGTAATGTTGTGACATGAAACATTCTTTGTTTGGTACCACAACATTGCTTGTTGCCATCTCTTCTTTTACAGTAATAGTAATTTTAGACTTAAGAATTTGTGACTTTCTGTATAATAGCCTGTTTTTTTATTGTCAGTTATTTGTTTTTATATTCAAAAAAGGAAACAGTGAAGAGGTGCTGTCAAGTTTTTGAGAAGTCTTGTTAAGGGTCAATCGGGGTCAGGGTCACCTATAACCCCGTTTACAGATGGATTTGATTCTTTATAGATTTGTATAGTGTTGTTATACAGTGAAATATACAGTTGTTTGCGTGCCGGATATTGCTTTGGAATCTATTTTTATATATTGGCGGTCTGCACAATTTTGATGACTTTTGTATAGGTGAAAATTCGATATTTGTGATTTTATTGTATGTAAATCTTTTTGGGCTGATTACAATATAGAATCTATTATCTATACGAATCAAGAGTTGATTTTATCCGGTACAGAAGGGATAAAAGAGTGATAGAGTGATAGGGGGAGAAGGGGGGATAAGGTGGTAGAGTGGTAAGGGGATAGGGCGATAAAGTAGCTGCGCTATATATCACAGAGCGTTATCCCGCTATCACTTTATCACCTTACCACCCTATCACCTTATCCCCCTACCACCTTATCCCCCTACCACCCTATCACATTTTGTTCATATCCCTACAGAAATGAGTGAAATGCAATAGCTAATTCCTTTCTTAGGCATTCCTATGCTTTTAC
>USSR01000583.1 GCA_900557355.1 uncultured Bacteroides sp. | reverse complement strand
GTGTGGATGTGCCGCCCGATGCGATGAGGCTGTTGCAGAAGTACAGGGACAAGACGGATTCAGAGTATCTGTTCCCGTTGCTGCATGGTGGCTTGTTCATGGAGGAACATCACCACCGTTATCAAGAAACATTACGGCATTTCAACCGGGAGTTGGCGCGGTTGATGAAGCAGTTATTGCCCGGTGTTTCCGTAAGTTCATACACCGCAAGGCATACATGGGCTACACTTGCTTATCATAATGGTGTACCTGTGGGACTGATAAGCCAGTCGTTGGGGCACTCGTCCATTCGGGTGACGATGACTTATCTGAAACCGTTTGATGCGGAGGTGATAGACAGAATAAACAGGCAAGTGATTTCCTTGGTGAAGAAAAGTAAAAAGAGGAAAGATGGCAGATTTAATATGCTGTATGGTACTTCGTTGAGGTGAAATTACTTGCATAGTAACGGCAAATAGCAGCTACAAAGTTGCGTCTTTTTTGACAGAAAAGCAAACAAACCCTAACAAAATATGAATAAATCTTATATCGAACAGCAAAAATAACATCAAAATTAGTCCCTGATACATATAGTTTCCGATTTTTTACCCCAGCAGGCAAAAGGAATCGTGTTTCCGCTTTATCCTTTGAAAGTGGAATGCTTCTTTACGTACCTTATTATCAGGAAAACTTCTTTTTACCATAAAATGATACCGTCTGAAAACGCCTTTCCGGTCTGCATCAAATGGTAGTTTGCCGTTACTATGCAAGTAATTCCAACAAACGCATTAATTATACTGTTTATGAAGAATATAGAACTTCCCATCAAAAGAGGAGACCGTGTGTGGGTGAAGGTTTATAATGAACGAAATGGCTCATTCACTTCGCGTATGGCGGAGGTTATATCTATATTGCAAATGTATGTTTCCGGGGCAGACGTACCGTATGTAGCATTGCGTTATCTGGACGACCGCAGCTATGGATGCATTCCTTATGAACAAGTCACCGAAGTATGCGATGAATCTTTTTCTGAATAGCAGATCATTTGACCGATACCGGTTCTATCTGTTTGAACCCATACAAATATAGAGATTATTTGTATGGGCTTTTTCTTACTCTTTTAATAAAGGTAAGCGGTTCAGCATGTTTCTGATTTTGATTGCAATGCGGGGCATGGGTTCGGCTACGGTCAGGCCGACTAAATCATACTTGGCGGCTATATCATTAATCACCCGCACCACTTCCTCGGTCTTCATCCCATCAGGTTCAACGCCTACGCCTGCAATCATGTCGGCAGGGTCTATCACGTCCAGGTCGAAGTGGATGACGACTTTGGAAACTCCTATTCCTTTCAGCCACTCCATGATGGCGGTGCTATGTTCCGCCACGTCTTTGGGAGCCAGACCTTTTATGCCTAATTCCTTTTGCCTTGCTTGCATACCTTCGTCCCACGAACGTAAACCTACAATCAATGCTTTGGACACATCGAATTTACCGGGTAACATATTGATAATCTCTTCATCACCCATACCCAGACAGGCTGTGAGGGCCATTGCGTGATAACCTTTGTATGCATCGTAAGGCAGGTTGATGTCAGGATGTGCATCTATCCAGACTACGGCTATATCGTCAGGATATTTAGCCGCCAGGTAAGTGAACGGGACAACGCTCACCGAGCATTCCCCGCCGAGGGTGATAATCCGGTCCGGATTGTTTTCATTAAGAATATCGAGCGCTGCTTTGCTTTGTTTTACGATGACATTGCGGGCGCTGATGCCTTTCTCTATGGCCCGGTCGTTTATGTCCAGTGAAACCGGAACTTCCACAGTCTTCTGGTTGCTTTCGGGAGCCAGCAGGTTTAAGAGTTGGGCACCTAAATAATAGCCTCTGGAAGAGTCTTCCGCAGGAATATCAGGCATCCAGTGATCTATAATTCCACCTTGCCATTGCGGGTAAATCAGGCGGAGAGGAGTCGTTTCATTCTTCATATCTTTATTGTTTTTTTGTGCATACATTGAAGTGGCTCCAATGATTAATGCGATGGATACTAAAAAGCTTCTCATTTTTTTAGGTACAAAAATAGGAAGCCCTTCGGTTTTATACAAGTACGGCTAAATTATTCATATAGTGATAAATTTATCCCTATGGATGAGTTGTTACATGAGATATAGAGTCTGAGGGTACAATATAATAAAGAAACACCCCATTACATCTATGATAATGTAGTGGGGCGATTTGGCTATATATTATCAGAATAAATCCAAGTTTAAATGGAGCGGTTCGTCCAGTTCTCAACAATGATACCAGGCAGCCTGCCTAAATGTTTTATATTATCTGTGACTATTGTTAAATGATTAAGGATGGCTGCACAACCTATTAATATATCAAAATCATCAATTAGTTTTCCTTCTCTCCTTAAATTTGCTTTAATATCTCCGAATAAAGGTAATGTTTCGGAAACAGGAATTACTTTAAAGTGGTCAATCACAAAAGCAACGTCTTTTAAACGTTCTTCTTTATTGTTACTGAAGGATGCACCGAAATACTGTCTTCCCATGCACCGGACAATGCACTAAAGAAGTTTTCGGAATTAGGTGTCTTTTTTGCAGGATGAGCTACCTTTTCTTTTAAAGACTCAGACAATTTGCTGATTAAATCCAATTTAATATCCGGGCTTAGCGGAGCTAATAACTTCATATACCACTCCGTGGGATTTAATGACAGTTCCATAATATGTTCTCCTTTCTTTATGCAAAAGAACTGTATTTCATGTAATAAACAAGGGCGAACAGAAAATAGTTTGCTGTCTTTTTCAAGTAATAAAACGAATATAACATTTAGTCATGAAGACAGGGTGATTTTGAAGATAATGACGAAATGTATCATTATGGTTTTTATCTTTCTTCCAATATTCCTATTTTTGTGCAAAACTTGAGTATATGTATAAGAAGAAAATTCCTTTTGATATTGATTGTGGCATCAAGATTACCATGGAGGTGATTGGTGGAAAGTGGAAATCCTGTATCATTCAGGAATTGGTTACAGGTTCTAAGCGTCCCAGTGAACTGCATCGTTTGTTTACCGATGCAAGTCCGCGGGTGATAAACCAGCAATTAAAGGAATTGGAAATGCATGGAATGATACAGAAGAAAATATTTACGGAACTTCCGCCCCATTCGGAATACTCCATCACTGAGACCGGAAGAACTTTAATTCCCATAATTGAACTGCTTGAAGCATGGGGAGATGATTTCCGACCGAGGATGAAGGAGATTCTGGAGATAGAATAGGGGAGGCTTGCTGAAAGGCTGTAGAAGATGCCTCAATCAAACTGCACCTCCCAGTTCTCGTCCTGATAGGCAGCGAAGCACATGGCTATCTGTTCTTTGCTGTTCTTTTCTTCCGCTAACTCCGGTATCTCATCCAGAGAGAAATATCTGCTTTCAATCGTTTCTATGTTGCTTTGAAAACTCCCGCTTGTTACTTCACACAGTACAAAAGCCTTGCAAACATTGTATGCGTATGGTGGTACGTTGTGCAGATTCCTGTCCTGCACAGCAATCAGGCGGACTGCTTTCACATCCAATCCCGCCTCTTCCTTTACCTCTTTTTCCGTATTGGTCTTGATGGTTTGATTCACGTCTACCCAACCGCCCGGTAAAGACCATACACCGGCCTTTTCTTTTACCAGGAGAATTTTATCATCTTTGAAGATGGCTGCCCGCGTGTCCAGTTTGGGTGTCTGAAAGCCTGTTTCGTTGCAGAACAGGTTTTTCACTTTTTCTACTGGCAGGTCGCTCTGGTGGCTCATTATCTCTGCTGATATTTCGCGGATACGTTCGAAGCGTTCAAGGTCGAAAGGATCTTTGGAATAGGTTAGTCCGGCTTGAGCTATGAACTGGAGTTCTTTGGCCCATTCGAGCCAGAGAGGGGCGTTGTTTTCTTTCATTGGATATTGGGATTTAAAGAATCATATACTATCTTGGATATACGGGCGATGATGGCTGCATTTTCCCGGTCGGTTTCCTGCGATTCCATGACGAGGACGGTGATATAATATTTCCGTCCGTCCGGAAGGATAATGAAGCCAGCGTCGTTATCGGCGGTTTTCACACCTTCGGGTGTTCTGTCCGAAGAACCGGTTTTGTGTCCGACGATAACATCAGGAGGCAATTCTCCTTTCAGTTTGTCCGTACCTGTGGAAGTCTCTTTCAGGATTTGCCATAAGAAATCTTTGTATTCGGCGGCAAACAGTGTTTGCTTGTCGGCTATATTCAGTAATCTGACTACTGCCTCCGGAGTGCTCCAGTTTTGATACTGGGTTGCCACATCCCGGTGCATAAGTTCTTCGTTTGCCGCCAGATTAAAGTCTTTCAGACCTAATGACTTTATGTAGCTGTTTACTTTATCTATACCACCGGCGTAGTCAATGAGCACATCGCAGGCATTGTTATCGCTCAATGATATACTGTATTTTAACAACTCTCCCAGGGATATGCTGAAATCCCGGTCGGGGAATTTCTGCCTCAACGGGCTGTACGTGTTGGGCAGCATCTGG
>USSR01000582.1 GCA_900557355.1 uncultured Bacteroides sp. | reverse complement strand
GCTGGGATACATGTCCTCCTGCTTTTCTGACTCAAAGCCGGAAGTCAGTAACGGACAGTCACCGAATACCCGCACCAGAGTAAAGTAACAATATGCCCGTAGGAAATAGGCATTGGCCATCACCTCATTACGTGTAGCTTCATTGGTGAAAGAGATTTCCGGAGTATGCTTCAGAATCAAATTTGCACTATTAATGGTAGTATATATGCTACTCCAATTTGTACCTGCATCACCGCTCAGCAATACGTTTGTACCCACTCTATTAAAAAACGCATCATTTACCGCCCCACTCTCATACCAGTTTGAGCGCATCTCTCCATAGATGTTGAGCAAATCGGAAAAGGCGGAACGGAATTGAGTATATGCTCCATTTACCGCACTCGTAGCATCGCTCTCCTCTGTCCACATGGACAAGCTGGTGAACTGGCTGGGCTGTATCACATTCAGGTCTCCATGACATGATGTAAAAAACGAGACCCCACTTATAAGAAGAATGCCGGATAATATTTTTATTTTCATAATTCTTATTTTTCGTATTAAACTTCTTTTATCACAAAGTAACTTTACATCCAATAGAGAACTTACGGATAGGCGGATAGGTGTTGAAACTACCGGAATAGGTACTTGATGCACCTACTTCGGGAGAAAGGCCTATTACTTCCGTAAAATAATGCAGATTGTTTCCGGCCAGGGTCAATACCAGCCCTTTCAGACCAATCTTTGCCAGCAATGCCTGAGGCAGAGCATATTGCAGAGAGATTTCACGGATACAGAGATAATCGGCTTTCTGGGTGAAAACATCGGAGTTGTCCCGGAAATTCTTATTCAACTCATCGGAGTCATTGCCTGAGAAACGGGCATACTTGGCCTTACTCGGGTCATCCCCCACATTCCAGCATTTTAGGATTTCAGCAGGCAGGCTGGTGTTTCCATTCATGAAATTACACATCTGGCGTTGCAGATAACCATTGGAAATGGAGTGCCCCAAAGCAAAATCAAGATAGACATTCAAAGTGAAGCCCTTGTAGGTGAAAGTATTGTTCAAACCTCCGGTGGTATGGGGAATCGTATTTCCCAGCAGGAACATATCATTGCTGTTGATGATATTGTCTCCGTTCAGGTCTTTCCACTCATAGTCTCCGATAGTCTTTTTTCCGACACCCAGTTTCTGTTTCGTGGTCCAGTCCCAACCTTTGGATGAGGTGTCATAACGGGCATTGGCAGCCTGCTCGGGAGTTGTAATGATAAAGTCTTTCTTATATCCATAGAAACGCCCCAACGGTTCACCCTCGGCAACACCTCCGAATTCTTTGGTCGTGCCATCCTGCATTTTTACAGAGTATCCTCCCTGGCGGTTCTTGTCCCGTCCGTTTTCGGGCAGTTTAAGTACCTTGTTTTTTACGTAAGTAATGGTGAATTTAGATTCCCACGTGAAATCCTTCTTGACAATGTTACGTGTTGTTATTTCAGCATCGAAACCACGGAAACGTACTTTTCCAAGATTGGTAAGGATGGAACCGTATCCCGACGTATTGGGCAATACTTTGGAAGTAATCAGGTTATCCGTAATCTTATTAAAGTAATCGATACCCAGAATGATGCGGTTCTTGAACAAGCCTAAATCAAAACCTAAATCCAATTGTGTGGAAGTCTCCCATTCAAGAGCCTTGTTAGGCATGGCCGAAGAAACGGTCGCAGCACTTTGATCGTAACTGGTGGTAATGGCATACAATCCTAATGCATCGTAATAGCCGATGGAGTTGTTACCGGTCTGCCCATAACTGCCACGCCACTTCAAATTACTTATAAAACCGATATTCTGCATAAAAGGCTCATCACTCATAACCCATCCGACAGACAATCCGGGGAAGAATCCCCATTGGTTGCCTTTGGCAAAACGGGAAGAGCCGTCCTCACGGAAAGTAGCAGTCAACATATATCTTTTCAGATAATCATAGTTCAATCGGCCGAAATAACCGATATTCACATCTTCCTGCTTGGTCGACGTTGCATCGGAATAAACAGAACCTCCGTTCAATGTCGGTATCTTGTCGGAGCTGTGTCCGGTAGTGGCAGCATACACATACTTGTACAAATATTGCTGATAGGAATATCCTACCATCGCACTGATGCTGTGTTTATCGGCAAACGTTCTTGTATAGCTGGTGTAGAATTCCAGTTTCTTCCGTTGCTCATCCGTCATGTTGGTAGTCGCCTTCCGCGTTCCATTCATCGGGTTGGCACGCATGAATGTATCTCCATGGCTGTTTTGCGTAAACAAAGAAGCGGTGCCCACAGCATGCCATCCTTTCAAAACTTCCCAATCAAGAGAGCCAACTAACCCCAAACGGTTGGTACGCTGATTGTTATCATTAAAATACGAGTAGAAGCTCGGATTCGGAGACGAAGAGTTGGGACCTGGCGTCGGGGTTCCGTACCATTCATTGTCAGACACCCAATATTTACGTTGAACGGCCGGGGTCATCAGTCCACGGGAAATCACCTGATACTGACTGGCATACTCTTCGCTATTCGTCTGGCTGTAATCTATGTTGCTACTGAAAGTCAGGTTCTCTCTGATTTTGGCAGTTACATTAGTACGGGCGTTAAAACGGTCGAATGCCGTGCCTACACCTACACCGGAATCTTTCATATAGCCAATACTGCCCACATAGCTCAATTTCTCCGTACCTCCTTCTATCCCCACATAATAATTTTGCCAAAGAGCATTCTTGAAACAGGTACTGGCCCAATCATTATCTTCAAAAATCAAAGTCTTACTGGGATCCAACGGATCAGCCACAGACTTCCATCCTGCCGGAATACTCTCTCCATCCCTCAAGTAACGGGTAGAAAACTTGGAAGCATCCGTATTGCCGGAACTATAAGCATATCCGTCAAGGTATAACTTTTCCGGACTGGGTCCGGAAGCCCAACGATCGCGCATGATAGTAACAGCTTGGGTAGCATCCAGATACTCAATCATCCGCTCCACATTCTCGTTTGCAAAGGAAGCCTCAAACGTCACTCGAGGAGCACCGCTTTTTCCTTTTCTTGTCGTAATCAGGACAACTCCATTCGATGCACGCGAACCATAAATAGTAGAAGAAGCGGCATCTTTCAAGACTTCGATAGATTCGATGTCATTGGGATTGATACCCGCTGTACTGCGCTCTACGCCATCAACTAATATAAGAGGAGAATTACTCTGACTGATAGATGAACCACCACGAATCAAGAACGTAGCCTCTGCACCCGGAGTATTGTTCTCATTGTACACGCGTACACCCGCAATTTTACCCTTCAGCCCTTCTCCCACAGTATTGATAGGAGTTGCCTTCAATGTTTCTCCATCCACCTTGCTGATGGCGGATGTTACGGTACGCTTGGATTGGGTACCATAACCTACAACCACCACTTCATCCAGCCCCATGGTGGTCGGTTCCATCCGGATGTTAAGAATCTTTTGATTAGTAATCAAGATTTGCTGTTCATCATAGCCCACATAGGAAAATACAAGAGTTTCCCCCTTGCTTACTTTCAGCTGGAAAGCGCCATTCATATCCGTAATAACTCCTCGAGTCGTACCCTTCACAGCGATGGAAACTCCTGGAAGAGTTTCACCAGTATTGTCCACTACTACACCTGATAGGTTAAATTCTTGTGCCCAAAGCAAAAATGGGCAAAATAGTAGAAAAGTTATGAGGTGAAAATGAAATATTTTTCTCATCTTTGTTACGATTTTAATAATAAATTGTTTCAGTAATTTATTTAAGGGGAAACGGGAAGTGCCAATACTCGTTTCCCCTCCCTTTTCGGGGGTCAAACTTAAGTTGGCCAATGAGTTTTTTCATTGGATGTATTGTTGCAATATCTCCATAGGCAATCGTTTTTAGTTAATTAATGTATTTGAAGAATTCCGTATTTTTCAATTCGTTTCTTGTCTCCTCCAGCTCTTCTTCAGAACAAGGAGCTATCGGCAATCGACATGGTCCACAGTCTATTCCTGCCAGTTTCATGAATATCTTACCGGCTCTGACTCCTCCCCCATGCTTTATCAGCACATCAATGATTTCAACAGATTTCCATTGCATTTCACGGGCTGTTTCAAGGTCTCCCTTTTCCATGGCTTCCATCACAGCTTTGTATATACCCGGAACATAGTTGTAGGTACTGCCTACGGCAGCCTTAGCTCCAACCGACAATCCGGTAATCAGTATCTCATCAAAACCGTGCAAGACTTCGAACGCCCCACCGTCCGCATGAATGCACTGCTGCATCTCCATCAGGTTGTTATGAGTAAACTTGACTCCCACCAGATTGGGAATTTGCTTCTTGCCCTCTATAAGGAACTTGTGTACCGGCAAGGAAACCCCGGTTATGGACGGCATGTTATAGTAATAAAACGGCAAGCGGGAAGCCGATGCAGCTATCGGCTTGAAAAAACCTATCAGCTCATCTACAGAACCGGGCTTGAAAAAGCAGGGCGCCATGGCTGCTATCATATCAGCTCCAATAGCTTGCGCATGGGCTGCCAGCTCGGCACACTGAACCTGAA
>USSR01000581.1 GCA_900557355.1 uncultured Bacteroides sp. | reverse complement strand
AATGAAAGAAAAAATGGTATATCAGTCAATAGCGGATTTAAAGGAACTGAGAAAAATTTTGGGTTTAACAAAAGAAGTTGTAGCAGACAATATTGGATATAGTGTAAGAACTTTGGAACGAATAGAAGAAGAAAATATAGTTTCGACAGAAAGTATTGCAAAGAAGTTATGCCAGTTATATCAATTAAATTTTGAAGAGCATTTTTATAGGACTGATAAAAAAATTGACGATAAAGTAAAAGAACTTGAGATGCAGTTAGGAAAAAGACCTGAAAATCTTATTTACAAGGAGAATGAGTATTATTATTTATATGTCAGGAAAGTAGGATTGCTTGGAGAGTGTATCGTAGGGAGAGTAACATGTATAGCAAATTATAATCGTAATAAAGAAAGAAGAAAATTAGAAAAAGTTAGTCCGGAAAGAGTATTATATAAGGAACCACATATTAATATTATAAATACTGGCGATGAGTGGAAATATTGGCGCTTTAGTTTGAAAATTGGAAAAACATATAAGGTATTAGTTTCTAAAAAGTGTATGAAAGAGTGTTTGAATTGGTGTTTAAAGGAATATATTGTCAGACGAGATGAACTTATGATTGTGGATGGAATATCGGATTTGATATTTTTAACTTAATAGAAAAAATAATGAGGTGAAACAGATGAGCATAATGGAGGTATTAACATTACTGTTAGTTGTTTTTGAAGTGCTATCATATATAGATGGACATTATTATAAGAAATAACGATTTATCATTAGCAAAAAGGAAGGGCATCTGAAATGATGTGACCCCAAAAAGTTAGACTTTTAAGCGTAGCAGTTTTATTGGCTGCTACGCTGTTTTTATGCAGCCAAGAGGCTAAGCCTGTATTGCACAGGACTCATCCATCCTAGTTTTTCTTTTATTCGTTGTTCGTTATAATACTTTATATATCGTTCTATTTCCGATTTCAATTCTTCATAGCTATAATAAACTACACCATAATAGATTTCTTGTTTTAATAGTCCGAAGAAATTTTCCATCACTGAATTATCGTGACAATTTCCCTTTCTAGACATACTCTGAAATATTCGTTCTCCTTTAAGGCGATATGAGTATGCTTTCATTTGATATGCCCATCCTTGATCCGAATGGAAGGTTCTTCGATAGGGACAATCAGATGTTACTTCTATTGCTTTTTCTAGAGCATCCATTACATTCTTGGTAGACGGGCGTTTATCAATACCAAAGCTTAGTATCTCTCCATTACACATATCCATAAATGTATCCAGATAAAGTTTGTGCATAGTCATATGTCCTTTAACATCAACTTCATAGTATTTAAACTCTGTTGTATCTGTGGTGATCTTCTGATGAGGTATATGTGTGTTAAAGCGTCTGCGAATTCTATTAGGCGCAACAGTTCCAACTTTTCCTTTGTATGAACTATATTTCCTACTCCTGCGTGTAAATGAGGTTACCTGTAATCCGAGTTTTTGCATGATTCGCTGAACTTTCTTTTTATTGATAACATATCCCTGATTGCGAAGTTCTCCTAGCATACGACGATATCCGTAATCCTTGTGAAGTTCTCTAATTTCAAGGATTTTTTCTTCGATTTCCTTATCAGGATTTTCTCTATCAAATCTTTTTTGCCAATACATATATGTTGCTTTAGGCATTCCTGTATATGAGAGAAGATATTTTAGTTTGAACTGTCTTCGGAGGCTGCTGATGATTCGCGCCGTTCTCTCATTTTTGCTTCGTCCTCTAAACGCAGTCTCCTCAGTTCTTTTAAAAAGGCATTCTCTATCCTTAACTTAAGAAGTTCATCCTCTAGTTCCTTTACATGTTCTACACTTGTATCAACAGGAGATTCTACAAGTGGTTTGTTTTGTGTATTGTTATCTGGTTTATCCAATATTTTCTTTCGACCTTTCTTACGTGGCCTCAACGCATCAGGTCCAGCTGCTCGAAAGCGATTAACCCAATCAACTATCATAGACGGGTTAGTAATTCCTTCTTGCAGAGCTAAATCTTGATATGAGATTTCACTTGATAAATATAACTCTACAACAAAAAGTTTCTTTTCGAAAGAATATTTTACTTGTTGACGTGAACGTTTTAACCCATCATCTCCAAAAGACTTATAATTATCCACCCATAACTTAACTTTACTATGAGAAGGAACGCCGTATTGCTCGGCGAGATATTTATAACCGCCTTCTCCATTCAGATAAGCATTTACAACTTTCTTTTTAAATTCATAACTATATTTAGACATAAAAATACCGACCTCCAATCGTTAGATTTTTGGGTCTAACTTTTAGGGGTCGGTACATAGCCGATATACCTTTCTTATTTATAATAACTTATACCATACAATACCAGAAATTGCAGCGGATATGCCGCATAAAACAGCCATTTAAGGCTTTTGCCACGCTTTCCGTTACATGCAAGCATGATTGGCAACGCACCTATCATCATCCATTGATAGAACTCCGTAAGCAGGGATAAATCCGATGTTCCAAGAGGAATACCCACAAATGAACTGCCAAAATATATGACATCCGCTAATTTATGATAGCCCCAAAAAGAAAACCTGCTCATAATCCGATACAGGATATCTCCCTGGCACATAAACATATACGCCCCACAGAACAGGATATAACGCAGTGCAAGCTTCCACTTGTTCTCTACTGCGCAATACAGCCATACTCCCAGCACAATAAAGAACACGCCGCCTTCCGCATCCCAGATTCCACCCAGTAGTGGGAAAATATAATTTGTCCGTAAGACTGTTTGCAACAGCGCATTACCGCGCCATATGTAATCAAACGCCTCTGCCAGAATTGCAAGTCCCATCACCATAGCCTGCCAGAAGATATATATCCCAATGTATGTAAAAAACTTTTTCTTCTCTTTCCGGTTTTCCCATATACAGATAAGCACGCCGGCGCAAAACAGGGTTGTAAATATATTATGATTTTTCGGTTGATACGCCACATAGTCCAGTTTTCTCTGCAGCATACACATAATCTGATTAAAAAATACCATTCCGACATTTGCCAGATACAGACGCAGCAGATATTTCTTTCGATTTCTTGTATGTTGGAACCCCACCGCCAGTGCATAGAAAAACAGCGGTGCCGCTAATCTTCCCAGCCACCGAAACCATATAGGCGAGTCCGGAAAGAACTCGCCTATATGGTCAATCAGCATCAGGATTAATGCTATGATTTTGATTGTGAATATGTTCATTTTTACATACCATAAATATATCCGTCAAAATCACTTTTTGGATAGAATTTCAAAGCGTATTCTGCACCTGCATCCATATCCAGAACGGACAAGCTTCTTGTTGCATATGCTGGTACATAAATTGTTTTCTTCACAAAAAAACGTGTTCTAAACTCTACCTTTAATTCTTCATCTCTGTAATTGTTTATTGAAATCCAATATTTTGTTGAGCCAGTTACCCCTTTATTTAAGTACAAGTCACTGCCCTCTGCTTTTCCGGAAAAAGTTTTAGGATTCGATGCACTAGTAACCTCAAATTCTTTCGGCCAATATAACCCTCTTTCTTTTTGGCTTACTGCCACAAGATTCTCTAGTCTAGTTACATCTGCGCCTTCTGTTGCAAACGCTGTTGTACACATCATGTATAACGCAAAAACCAACACCCCAATACCACTTACTATTTTTTTCATCCCTTTACCTCTCCTTAATTTTTTCTTTTCTATAAAAAAATAACTTTCTCCCTTTGCTGCTAATAGGTGACTGTACTGCTATATGTTGTTATTGTTTCACCATTCACAGTATAAACTGCACGCACACGATAATTTCCTCTTGTGCCAGCGACATAATTCTTAGTCAAATCCAAGCCAGCGCCTGTTGTAGAATCAAACCAGCTTGTTACATCTGACCAGCTTGTACCTGACTGTCTCTGCAATGTCATGGTAATAGATATGGATGCCTTTTTCTTTGCACTTACATTGGCTTTTGCAGTAAAGGTAGCGCCATTTCTAATCATATTCGTATAGTAAGACGCAATATTTGCATATCTTGCTTCTGCTATTTTATCTACACAGCTATCTACACTTGCTCCATATACCGCTGTGCTACCACCAGTCATACATATGCAAAGACCAAAGGTACAAATGATACCCAGGATTTTCTTTTTTAATGTTTTTCTTTCCATTACAAAACCTCCTTTCCACCTGTTCTACTTATGTAACAAATGAAAAAGAGGTTTTATGACAATTTCTTCCAATTTTTTTATTTTTTTCAACAACATTTTATTTCACTTACTATTTTATTGTTTCTGCCATCCTCATTAATTCTTCTTTTGTCAAATCTCCTGCAATCATATAAAGATACTTTCCATCTTCCCAAACAAGATTTCCTTTCTTTTCATCCAGCACATCATCCGGGATAAAATATCCTTTAAGATTCTCAATCATAACTTCCTGCTGTTGGCTTCCATTAGAACTGATTCCTATATTATCTATCCTATCATTGCTCATCTGCTGATATAATATATACTTTTTAGCACTGTTTTCATATCTTTTTTGATATAAATAAAC
>USSR01000580.1 GCA_900557355.1 uncultured Bacteroides sp. | reverse complement strand
TTCATACAGCATAATTCCCTTGTTCAAAATAAGATTCCTGCGCCTCACCATAAGCAAAGGCAAAACCTTTTTCACACCCCCAAGGATGATTGGCTATCGCCTTACAGGTTATTTTCCACATAAACAGACGCCCTAACGCAGAATCCGGTTTCAGAACAAAAGCCCCGACACCTCCCAGTATCAGAACAAAGAAAATTCCTGTTCCCCATAATACATAGCGCCTCTTATATCTTTCCCACAAAACATACCACCTGCGTTTATCACGATGCATATATGTTACCCAGCCACATCCCACAGCGGCAGCAATCCATGCAGAACGGCTCATGGTAGCGGGCAATACGCAGAGGATAAGAATACCGGTTAGGGCAATCATCCCCTTTTCCAAATAATGAATAACTGTTTTATCTTTAGAAATACATAAATACAAATGCAGACAAACAGGCAATACCATTGCCAGATACCCCGCATACGGTCCCGGATTGAAGAAAGAGCCTGTAAGCGCATAACGCGAATGACCGGAAGCGGCAAAACCATACAGCTGACGTAATCCTCCAATAGCCTCAAGAGCACCACACAACATGAATCCCCACGACACGCAAACAGAGAAATAGGAGAAACGCAATACATGCTTCCGGGTATCTTTCCCCATCAGTTGCAATAAACTTGCAATGAGAATACAAATACTTGAAAGTAAGAGAGCTTTTCCGAACCATACCCACTGCCCTATAGCTTCCTCGGCTGGCAGTTCAGGTGTAATAATCCGCACTACCCCTAATGGAGCACAGACTGCCACAAAAAGCAGGCAAGCAGTCACGGTATCCTTTACTGTATGTATCTGCAACTTTATCATTCTATCTTTTTAAATATCCTGTTCCACCTTATTTTATCCGTATTCCTATCTACAGACTTCCATATCCTGACAGCTTTCCCTACAATAAAAGGTTCGGGCAACAAGCCCCAATAGCGGGAATCCTGAGAGTTCATCACCTTATCACCTGCCACAAAATAATAATTCTCCTTGAAACGGTATGTGTGTATTACACTATCGTTCAACAAAACCGTATCTCCACGTAACAAAAGTTTCTTTTTCTGTTCCCATTCTATTGCATTCCGATACAAAGCAACATGTTTGGAAGTCATCTCTATCACATCGCCTTTTGCCGGGAGATATAAAGGACCAAAATTCATTATATCCCAATCCACAATATCACTATAAGGATAACCCCTCATCACAATTCCATAGTCCACTTCCCGACCACGCTCAACAATCCGCATCAAATTATCCTGTGACTCCACATTGCCCAATTCTGAGATATAGCCATGTACTTTATAATGCCCCCTACTTATTTCAAATGTATCACCGGGCAAAGCAACACAACGCTTCACATAATATTTCATTACCCTGAATGCGATACTGTCCCAACGTTGCTCCAAGTAGGGGAAATTAAAAACCAATACATCATTTCTTTTCACTTCACTCAGCCCCGGCAGGCGGGATATGTCTGTTTCCTTATTGTCCAAAGCATCCCACACATTGAACAATCGCCCTCCCATCACGCATTTATTCACCAGAATATTATCTCCGTCAAGTAGGGCAGGCTCCATCGAGTCAGAAGGGATCTTGAATGTAGCAATACAGGTCACTTGAAGCAATATCCAGACCAGTACTAATCCGAAGAATAGCAGTATCAGGTTCAGTGCCAGATCCAGGTACCAACCTAAGCTTTTTTTCTTATGGGATTTATTCTTTGTCATTTTCACTCTGCTCGTTTACCGGTTCTTGCAAAAAAGATTATTCAGCTTCTCCCTTTACCCTCAGTTGCAACGGTGAAGATGTTGCATTACAATATACGGTAATGGATTTATCAAACCGTTCGGGATGCTCTGCTTTATAAGTGACATTCAATGATACAGAAGTGCCCGGACGCGTAGGTTCCTTTGAATAAGCCACTTCAGTACAGCCACATGAAGTCGTTACATCATATATCATCAAAAGATCCTTTCCTGTATTCGTCAGTATAAACTTTGCATGCTGTTCCTTATGCCAATCAAAATGATCAAAAAACATGGTGGTTTTAATCTTCAGATAAAATAGAATAAGAATAACCATGTATGCACTAAAAGAAATTTTCATAATCCTAAAACGATTTGCAATTTCAGCGTTTATTATCAGCAATGAATTTCAATATCAAGCAAATGCAACATATACTTTTCATCTATAAATATTTCAACACTTCATCCATATTAATGGATTCAATATTGCAATCCAAATCCAATAAATACATCTTTTCATCCGTAAAAGCAATACTCCTGATTTTATATGGAGTTGTAAACTTAGCCAAAGGATTGCCCGATTTATCAAATGCCAATATCGTGGTAGGGACTAAGGCAGAAGATCCATTCAAATCTAATTCCGCTTTTGGTTTCCCTGAATAAGTTGCAAACAGATAATCTTTATAAGATTTTAGAGCAAGGAAACCATCCAAATGTTTGTTTTTATTAAAAGATATTCTATCTCCTGAATTCAGAAGAACGGGAGGGACGAACATCTTTTCAAACTTCACTATAGGTTTTCTATTAGATATTTCATAAGCTGCCATATAAGTAAAATTATTACTCGCATAATAAACCGTATTACCATCTACCAGCAAATCACCTGTAAATGTTGTAATATTAGAGCCTGTATATTCGACAGGTATTTTTCCAAAAGTAGTAATTGTATCTAAATTTTCATCTAACAGTACAAACAGATGATCTTTTCCTATTAATCGGCCTCCCACAGATAAACCGTTATCTAAACGATACACAGCATAACAAAATTCAGAACCATTTTGGGGACGAACATCTTCTATACATTCATATTTCAGGCTATCACCTGAAAGGGAAAACAAATAAGTCATCTTCCTCACAGTTGATGCTTCGTAGATGAAAAGAGTATCTTTGCTGCGCCCCATATAGCCAGCATTTATACACTCTCCAAATCCATTTCCTTTCGTCAGGAACTGCGCAATTTCTGATGCATCCGACTCCCTTAAAACAACTGCACCGGAAGACGGATCTCCATTAAACAGGAAAAACATAGAATCGACCATAACAAACGGAAAAGCTCCCCTTGCTATTATTTCTGACTGGTTAACTCTTTTGGTTTTCAACTCAACCGATGTCATTGATAGGACATCAATGTTCTCGCTATGCCGATTAGAACAAGAACAAACGAATAAAAACAGTAGAATCAAATTGATACTTTTTCTCATGACAGTAGTTTAACTATAAATGGGAGAGATGAATACATTATATCATACAAATCCGGATATACATTTATTTCCTCCTTTTGAGAAGCATATATGCATTCTGAATCTATCAGAACGTTTTTTGGTTTATCATATTACCCAATCTTAATCGCAGACTTTTCTCTGAAGATATTTTAGTAAAGACAAATAATATATCTTGCGCTTTATTCTCACGAAAAAAATGTTCTGCTTCCGAAATACAGCCTCCACATCCTACATTGGGAATAACAACTACATGAGAATATTCTGTAAGATTCACATCATTCTTTTTCAAAGTTGTAACAACGGTTTCCGCATATTCTTTCTCTTCTGTAGAGCAATTGCATAGTATTATACTCATTATAAATAATAAACACACAAAAATTCTATTTTTCATAATCTCCCAAAACAAAGGTTTTAAACCGTAATTCATCATCATTATCAGCCTCTATTTGAATATGAAATCCATCTGGACTTACAAAGCATTGATTTATCCAATAACGCTCCCTCTTTATAGCGCTTTTCCCTATTAATTCAAAATGCTCATTTAAGACTACAATTTCAATAGGTTTCCTGATAGGTCCAACTTTAATATCTATATCCGGATCAGGAAGAAGAGCTAACCTATAATAAACTTTTCGGTATTTATCATACACTATAGCCTGATAACTCAAAGTTCTGGTATAATGTCGATTAACAATTTCTCGTGCTATTGTATTCATCGCAATATCCTTTGCTATTGGAGTAATTTCGAAGTCTCCACCTACCCCTGCATAATATTCATGATACTCCATTTCATCCTTCCCATGTACCCGGATGTTATGGTCGGCAGCAAATCCCAATACAATCTCATTCTTTGGAGACAACGTATAAAAAGGATTTCGATAAGTAAAATCGCCTCCCCAGTTTCCTTTATGATACATGGAAGGATAACTATCAGAAAATCTCAAAGTATTTCTGGATAAATCATAATACGCCATAACAGGACGGTTTACAGAATTTTCACCAGCCTGTTCATTCATAAAAAAGCCTGCAATCAGTAGTTCATCTCCTATTTTTCTTAATGGTGAATTCGTTCGCGGAAATAATTGTGGAGCGAAAAATAAGGAGTCCTTCGACAAATTAGGGATTGTATGTAAATCCTTCTTCATCACAACCTCACCCCTTGCATTCGCTAAGAATAAAGAATAAGTAGTAAAATTATACAGATATATAGAATCCTGATTTAAATAATAAAAAGAAAAAATAGTCCCAATCCCATTATTCCCTTCTTTAGCAAACTCTGTTCGTCCTAGATATTTTCTTGTCTTATAA